>JBBQXY010000008.1:0-73441 GCA_038209195.1 Ktedonobacterales bacterium
TATATCCGCCCGCTCTTTCCCGCGCAAAGCGGCTCGTAGAGCCGCTTCGTGTATAGTAGAGGCGCTCCCTTGCGGTCGCCCTGGTGGGAACTCCCTCCCCATGAAGCCTCTTGCGGTCGCCCTGGTGGGAACTCCCTCCCCATGAAGCCTCTTGCGGTCGCCCTGGTGAGGGACTATACTATGCCAAGATAATTGAAAATTAGCATAGCGGAGGGCTTTCATGCAGACTATCAATACACTCTTTGCGACCGCAGTTGAGCGTTTTGGCGATCATCCCGCACTCATCGAACCATCTGAGGGAGCAGGCATGACAACTCTCACATTTCGTGCCCTACAAGAGCGCGTGCAAGGTTTTGCTGGTTATTTACAGCAACAACAACTGACCAAAGGTGATAGCCTACTCATCTGGTCAGCCAGTCGTATTGACTGGATGGTAGCCTACCTGGGCGCACTCCTCGTCGGCGTCGTTGTCGTGCCACTCGACGTCAGTAGCAAGGAAGATTTCCTGACCCGTATTCAAGGGACAACCGCCGCAAAACTCCTGATTACCACGCAAAAGCAGTTTAGCAGCCTGAAAAATTCCACCCTGACCTTTGTTGATATCGATGCCTTGCCACAAGCACCACTGGAGACCACCGCGTTACCAGCAATCGCACCTGACGACCTCGCAGAACTCGTCTTTACCTCCGGCACGACCGGACAGCCCAAAGGTGTCATGCTTAGTCACAATAACATCACTAGCAATGCCACCTCAGCGGTAGAAGTTGTCAACATTCAAGCCACCGACCGCCTCCTCTCCATTTTGCCACTCAGCCATATGTTTGAGCTGACCATTGAAATAGCTATTTTGTACTCCGGTGCCAGCGTCGTCTACGCACGTTCCCTCGTTCCAGAGACCTTGCTCAAATTGCTCTCGTCACAGCGGGTCACTTGTATGGTGTTGGTGCCACAGGCACTGCAATTATTTATTAACGGTATTGAGCGTGAAGTACGGCGTCGCAAACAGGAAAAACAGTTTGGACAACTGCTCAGTATCGCTTCCCATCTTCCCTTCGGGTGGCGGCGTCGCCTTTTTGGCTCCGTTCATAAGCGCTTTGGTGGACACTTTCGCTTCTTTGTCAGTGGTGGTGCCTATTTACCACCCACGCTCGCCGCCCGTTGGGAAAACATGGGCTTCCGTGTCATGCAGGGCTATGGGGCTACAGAATGCGCTCCCGTTATCTCCGCCACTCCCTTTCCCGAACATAATTTAGCATCTGTAGGCAAACCTTTGCCCGGCGTCACCTTACGTATCGCCGCAGACAAAGAAATACTTGTGCAGGGGCCAAATGTCGCCCTTGGTTACTGGAAAAATCCAGAGGCCACTGCCGCCGCCTTTCAGGATGGCTGGTACCATACTGGCGACCTCGGCTCCATTGACGCGAAAAAAGACCTGTATTTGAAAGGGCGCAAAAAGAACTTGATCGTCCTCGCCAACGGCCTGAACGTCTATCCTGAGGATATCGAGAACGTCTTGCTGGCGAATCCACAGGTCAAAGATGCGACGGTCTTTGGACTTATGGAAGACAATCGGGGGCCAGAGGTTCACGCGGTCTTGCTGTTGGAGAGCTCCGCCAAAGCCAAAGAAGTCATCCAGCAAGCGAATAAGCAACTTGCCGCGCACCAGCAAGTACGCGGATTTACCGTCTGGCCCGAGACAGATTTTCCTCGCACCCACACGCTGAAAGTGAAACGTCAGGATGTTCTCGACCAGTTACAGCATATTCGTGGTGCAGTAAAGGCAGAAAAATAACATGCTTTACCTGGTTGCTACTCCTATCGGAAACCTCGGCGATATCACCCTGCGTGCGCTAGAGACCCTGCGCACCGTTGATATCGTAGCCAGTGAAGATACTCGCAAGACCGGCTTGTTACTCAAACACTTCGAGATCTCCAAGCCACAAATAGCCTTTCACGAACATAACGAGCAGCAAGCTGGTGAGCGCATTGAACAGTTACTCAAACAAGGGAAATCGGTCGCGGTCGTCACCAATGCTGGTACTCCCGGCATTTCAGACCCCGGCTTCACCCTTGTACGTCGCGCTATCAATGCCAGTATCGACGTCACCATGATTCCTGGGCCAACCGCCTTTGCTATGGCCCTCGTCTTATCCGGCTTGCCAGTGCATAGCTTTACCTTTCGCGGCTTTGCTCCGCGCAAGTCCGTCGGTCGCTGCAAATTCATGGCCCAGGACAAAGACTCGCCTCACACCCTCATCTTTTACGAAAGCCCCTACCGTCTGGAAGCCTTTCTGCGCGACGCCCTCACAACCTACGGCGACCGCGAAGCCGCCATCGCCAACGACCTGACCAAAATGTTTGAAAAAGTCGAGCGTGGCATCCTCTCTGCACTATTGGAAAGCGTCTCCCAACAAACTAAAGTCAAAGGCGAATGCATCATCGTCATCGCTGGCACACCTAAAGGCACGAAACGCGAAGAGGAAACCACCGAAGATGCAGAAGATGTATTTAATGAAAATGAGGCATAAGGCGTGATGTATGCGTTTCCCAGGGCGACCGCAAGGGATCGCCCCTACTATATCCGTTTGCCTTCCCCACATAAAACGGCTCTGTGGGCCGCGTCGTGTATAGTAGGGGCGCACCCTTGCGGTCGCCCTGGTAGCTAACATCATGCCCTGGTAGCTAACATCATGCCCTGGTGGCTAACTTCATTAGATACCCATTACCTCGACTAGTTCTTTAACGGCATCAGCCGATTTGCGCAGCAGAGCCTGTTCGCCCTCCGACAGCTCAACCTCTACGACCTGTTCGACACCACCGGCACCCAATTTAACGGGTACACCAACGAAGAGATCCCGAATACCATATTCACCTTGCAGGTAAACGGCACAAGGCATAATCATCTTCTTGTCCAGCAAAATGGCATCGACCATTTGCAGTACCGAGGCTGAGGGCGCGAAGTAGGCACTACCCGTACCGAGCAGTTTCACGATTTCCGCACCACCATCCCGCGTGCGCTGCACAATCTGCTCGATACGCTCAGCGGAAATTAATTGCGCGATTGGCACGCCAGCCACAGTACACATACGCGCCAATGGCACCATGGTATCACCATGCCCACCCAGCACATAGGCCTGCACATCGCGTACCGAGGCTCCCACTTCCTGCGCGATAAAGGTGCGGAAACGGGCCGTATCCAGCACACCAGCCATACCCATAATACGATTGCGCGGGAAACCACTGACATGATACGCTAGTTGCGCCATCGCATCCAATGGGTTCGTGACCATAATCATGATACAATTCGGCGAGTATTTGACCACCTGTTCCGTCACCTGCCCAACGATCTCCTGATTTTTCTTGACCAAATCATCACGCGTCATACCAGGCTTGCGTGGGAAGCCAGAGGTAACAACCACAATATCCGAGTTCGCTGTATCAGCATAATCATTCGTGCCAGTCACCAACGAATCGTAGCCTAACACTGGCCCCGCCTGTAACATATCCAGGGCTTTGCCTTGTGGCATATTGGGTACAATATCGAACATCACGATATCAGCATAGTCACGCTCCGCCAAACGTTGTACCAGCGTACTCCCAACAAAGCCCGCCCCAACTACAGTTATTTTACTTCGCATCGAAATATCCTTTCATCTCTGAAAATAGAGGTATCTTCAGAGCCACTTGCAGCAGGACACCATGAGCAAGCAAGAGGCTACTGCATCCCTGACGTATTTGTAAATGGTCCTGCTGTGCATCTATATCTATTGTATGACCTATCGCACAGAAATGGCAAAGCCTACGCGTCACAGATAGCTCTCAACAATGGTTGATGCGAATCTATTGTATAATTAACACCGCCTCTACAGTCTTTGGCCCCTTCTTTATTGAGGGCTCACCCCGTTTCGCCAACGGCGACGACGTGGCCAATGGAGCTTCCGGCGAGCCATGCTTCATGCAAGGCCGTGTGCTCTCCACCAGCGGTGAGCCGCTCCCAAACGCCCGCATCGAAATCTGGCAGGCCGATGACAATGGCTTCTATGATGTTCAATACAAAGATTCCTCACAGGTCAGCGGTCGCGGGCACCTCTTTTCTGACAATGAGGGCAATTACTACTTCTGGTCAGTCAGACCAGAGGCCTACCCCATTCCGGTCGACGGCCCAGTGGGAGAAATCTTGGGCGCGGCGAACCGCAGCCCAATGCGCCCGGCGCACGTTCACTTCATGATCACCGTGCCAGGGTATAAGACCCTCATCACCCACGTCTTCAAACAAGGTGATCGCTACCTCGAATCCGACGCCGTTTTCGGCGTAAAGCGTTCCCTCATCACCAGCCTCGAACGCCACGAACCCGGCACAGCCCCCGACGGCAAGCAAATGGACGTCCCCTTTTACACCATGCGCTACGACTTCCACCTTGCCCCTATCAGCGAGAAGGATCAACCCAACTAAAGCAAGATGGCAAGCAGAGCAGTAGCAGAAAAATCTACACAAAGCAAATAGAATATAGGCAGATTAGTTGGTGTGTTTAACTGGTTCGGCTTCAAACGCCGCGCGGTCCTCGCCAACAGCCAGACAGATTCAGCCAACTTTGTTGACGCGGCTGATTGACGCTTAGCTGTAATGTGGGTTGAGAGTACCCGAAAATCGCCAAACAACGCTTGACAACTCGCAAAAGTTAGAGTATCATACCTCACACAGATAGCAGACAACACGGTTGCTGCGAATTGTGATGGGGTGTCGTTCAACGGTAGGACTGCCGACTCTGGATCGGCCGATTGGGGTTCGAATCCCTGCACCCCAGCCACGGAGAGGTTTTCACACCTCTCCGTTTTTTCGTTTTTCAAACATTGACATGCGTCCTTCTATACAAAACGCGCTCAAAGCCTGTGTCCTTGAAGCGTACGCGTAGATTATTAGCAATAGGGAATGGTACAATATGTCCACGAATCTTCACCTGCTTGATACACAATCGCACTCAAGCAATGATAACCAGAAATGGCAACGCCGACGCGACATCCCCTTGGCTATCCTGGCCTGGATCGCGGTGATCGCGGTCGTCTTTTGGAGTGCCGGACACATCGTCAGATCGCTGCTGCTCTTAGTCATCGCCGCTCTGCTCGCCTATGCACTTGCACCAGCCGTCAAGTTTTTGCGTCGCTTCATGCCGCGCATCTTGGCGATTCTCATCGTCTATCTTGTTGTGTTGAGCTTGCTGAGCTTGCTCATTTACTTGGTGGTCAGCACCGCTACCATTCAGGTCATCGCCCTTTCGCGCTTTCTACGCGTCCAGCTAACTCCAGGCGGAAACGGACAACCTACCCCGCTAGAACAAACTTTGCTGAATTTTGGCATCACGCCAGGGCAGATAGCCACGGCACGCGAACAGATCATTGCCCAAACAGAAACCTTTGCTTCCAGTGCCATTCCCTTGTTACGCAGCATCTTTGACTTCGTTTTGGACACCATCATCGTTGCCGTGCTCAGCATTTATTTGCTCCTTGATGGAGAGCGCATCACGGGTTGGCTGCGAACCAATATGCCAGCCATGCTACAGCCACGGGTGCGCTTTCTGCTGGATACCTTCCAACGCATCGTTGGTGGCTATATTCGCGGTCAGTTTTTCCTCTCTTTCTTGATCGGCGTCCTTGTCGGCGTTGGCATGTTTATCTTCCGTGTCCCGTATGCTGTATTACTTGGCGTATTGGCCTTTATCTTCTCCTTCGTACCAGTGCTGGGCACTTTCATCTCAGGAGCCATCTGTGTTCTGCTCGCCTTGACCCAAGGCTGGATCATCGCAATTATCGTCCTTGCCTACTTCGTAGGGGTACACATCTTCGAGGGCGACCTCGTCGGGCCGCGCATTGTTGGTAAAGCTATCGGCTTGCACCCCATCGTCTCGCTCACCGCCTTGATCGCCGGTTCCGAGCTCTTTGGCATCTGGGGTGCCCTCTTCGCCTCACCTGTCGCTGGCATCCTCCAGGCTTTGCTCGTCGCAATCTGGGTCGAATGGCGCGCCAACCATCCCGATCAGTTTCACAAAGAAAAAGAGGCACTCGCGACCACCATTATAAATCAACTACCCGATAAGCCAGCCGATACATCTGAAGTGGTGAACCCATCATAGTAGTTACGCACAAGATCATATTACCAGGTTAAGCACTATGGACGAAAAACAACCGCGCTTCTGCCATCTATGCGGAAAAAAGCTACACGGCTCCTTTTTTCTTTACACCAACCATCTCGTCGTCTGCGCGGAATGTAATGCGACCGTGCCGCGTTGCAGCCAATGCACCGTCCCATCGCTCCAACTCACACCTGTACGTGGCGTACTCATCTGCCCTGCCTGTCGCGACAAGGCACCCGTCTGCCCCGTCTGCCACATCCCCATCATGGGTAATTTTTATCTTATCGGTGCATCGCCCGTAAAATACTGTGAAACGTGCGTCAAAACACGACAACGCTGCGATATTTGCCGCGTACCACTGGACGAACACGGTAAAGACTTTCCAGGCTCCACTGGCAATGTCACTCGCTGCGCCTCCTGTTTGCGCACTGCCGTCATCAAGCCTACGGAGGCAGAACAGCTCTATCGCGAAACGTATGCCTTGCTAAAACAAGAACTCCAACTGGATATACCGCTCTTGCCCAAGCTCTACGTCGTAGAACGAGCGCGACTCATTGCCTTGAACCAGCAATCGGATAGCCTCATTAGCTCCGACACTCCCGTGGGCACCGAACATCAACATCTACTCGGCTTCTTTCAACGCATCAATGACGAGCGCACTATCTACATTGAACGATTACTGCCGCAGACCCTTTTCAAAGCGGTGGCGGCACACGAGCTAGCCCACGCCTGGCAATCTTTTTATGCACCCTCCTCCCAATCCCCCATGATCGTTGAAGGCTTTGCCGAATGGGTCGCCTATCGCCTGTTACTCTCCCTCGGTGAGCAGCGTGATGCCGCCCACCTTACGCGCCGTGACGATGTCTATGGTAAAGGTTTGCAATACTTTATTGCCTTGGAACGACAACTTGGGCGTTCCAGCGTCCTACAACGTGTACAACAGGCCTGAAACTTCCAACCTTCTACAAACCCTATCCATTCTCTCAAAATAGGTGAGTAGGCTCACCTTGCCATTTTGTCCAATATATGTTATATGTATGTACATAGTTTGTATATGGTACACAGAAGGACAAATACCTATGCCTGCACTCATGAGTAGAGAATCAGAAACCATAGTTGCTGAAACGCACATTTTTCAGTCCACCAGCGCACTAAACGAAACGCAAGATGAAGTCGCACTTTGGGAGAAGATTGAAAATCCAGAGCAAGTCGAGCAACGATTGCTTGTGGCACGCGCTTTGCAAGGGGAGCAAGAAGCGTTTACTGACATCGTCACCCAGTATAGCGCATTGATGCTACGTACTGCCAGCATGATTGTGGGAGATCGCGATATCGCTGAGGATGTCGTGCAAGACGCGCTCATTCAGGTCTGGCATCACCTGCCTGAATTACGCGAGGCTGGAGCGTTGCGTTCCTGGTTAATGCGTATCGTGGTCAATCAGTGCATCAGTTTCAAACGAAAGCTGGCTCGTTCCGCCGCATTTGTGCGCCAATCGCTCTTGGAGCAGGAAACCGATATGCTGGCTCAGGTCGCCGACGACCACAAAGGGCGTATGGAGCGCGACTGGGATATCGCTCATGCCATCAACTCGCTCCCCATGAAGCAGCGCGTCGCCATTGTGATGCACTACTATTATGGTATGACACTGCCAGAGATGGCAGTAACGTTGCAAACCTCGGAAAACACGCTGAAAAAGCGCATCCAGGCCGCCTTAACGAACTTGCGCCGCAACTTCCACAGTATTGATGCCCCTGAAGATGAAGGCGAAATCGTGTTTACCAGTAGAGGCACAAGACCGCGCCTGGCTATGTCGTTACCATAGCCGTGCGTGGGATTACCAGCGCCTCCCCATTCCGGTCAGCACTTATCACGTTAAGCAGTTGTAACACGGTGGGAGCAACATCCATCACGGACGGCTCCTGCACACTGTCACGAATGTACACTGTGCGCGGTATGTTGCCCAGTAGACAGACTCCATGCATTCGATGTTCGCCTGAAAGCAAGGTATGCGCGGTATTGTTGGTCAATAGCGGCCCATATAAAGCACTACTCACGCCAAATTCGTTTTGTAGCTCGAAGAGAATATCGGGATAAGACTCACTATACTTCCCCTGGTATATGCACTCGCGCCCCTCGGCCCAGTACACTGCTGGTCTGCCCTTGAGGCGTAACTGCCTCAATTGTTGCAGTAGGGCTGATCGCACATCCTCGTAGCTATTTCCTGCTTGTTCGATCCGAGCTCTGTTCAAAGCTACACCACCAAAGGGGCTGAGGCCCGCCAGTTCAACAACGTGCGCTATTGTCTCCTCTTGCGCGATCAGACGTGTACTATAATGCGACATATGCCGCTTTGCAGGTGATAACGCGTCGGGTGCATGCCATTGAGCAAGCAATTCCTTGGCATGATATTCCGTCCAATCCTGCATATAGTGTCGATGCAGCAGCCCCGTTGACTTCTTGCGTGCCACCAGCAAGCCCTGTTGTCGCAACCACTCATTGAGGTGCAGCGAATATAAACATCTTCGTCCATGTCCGTGCGCACTCACTACCAACAAAACACAATCTGGCTCTAGCAAACTACGAAATTGCCCGATGATGGCGTCGAAGAGATGGTAAAAGTCCAGAATACGTCCCGCGTGTTTATTGCGCCCAGGATATGCCTCGTCACCGGGGTCGCTATAGTGCCAGAGGGCATGTTGAACATAATCCAGCGTATCAAATTGTTGATAAAATATATCCCACGGTGCGCGTTGGAAAAGTTCTTGTCCTTGCTCAGCTTGTTGTAACGTGACTGTTTGTAGTGCATCGCATAGCACTTCTGGGTGCCGGATTCTTGTCTGGAGTAGCGTGGGGGGCAGCATTGGGAACGGCGCGGTGAGTTCGTAGTCACTTGGTGTAATACTAACGGCACCGCCTTTTTTTTCCACTGGCGGCAGTGTCAACATGAGCCCATTCACAGGCCACGCGGGATATGCCAGTAGAGGATTGATTACACAAACCTTTTTCCCTGCCTCGCTAGCTACCTCCCAAAATGTTTCTCCTCTTGGCACGGCTAACGCTCCCTGCACAGTGCCAATTGAGCTCTGTATTTCACTGCTCATGATACCGTGATTGCTGGGATTCAACCCCGTATACAGGCTAGCCCAAGTGGATGCAGTTTCCGGTGGAAAGCTCGCCTTCAGTTCAAGAAATGGTGATTCTAACATCAATCGTCGTAAATGTGGCAGCGATGGCCCGTACACCCGCAAGAGATCCGCGTCCAGCCCATCAACACCAATCATCACTACCCTTGTCATCCCATCCTCCCTCTCTCCTTTGTATACATAAACGGTGTTATCCTAACACTATCTCCCTTTGATCAGAGCAGCGATTCCGGTTGTGATCAGGTTAAGATTTTTCAATATAGGTAGAGAAAAAGTGTATATTGTTTTTATTCAATCCTTAATGGAAAACTATCATAACTTAACCTCTTTTCAACCGCTTTGGCAACGTTAGCTCTACCTTCTCGTGGCATACTGTACTATAACTAGCCTGAGAGCTTCGGACTCACTAGGTTAGCTCTTCAAGTGGTACGGTACGGTATGGTTTGGGGTTGATGATGGGAGGATGGATTTGGATGACATACTGTGGAGCATTTCCTGGAGCGCGGCACTTACACCCGAACTCCAGATGATCCCCGATAGAACTATTTTTTTACATAGCCCGCGGGCACCTTCATACGCTTTTATAACCGAGGATACGGCGGGTTCATTACTCTCTAATTCTGCTGGTTTTCTCGAACGCCTTTTCGCAGGAACGCACGAATCTAAATGTATAACAAATAAACATGCTAGGGTGGTTGGGTGGAGGTGATTGCGATGCCCTTACAACATGGACGCGCATTCTCGCGTAAACCAGGTGTCACACGACCGGGTTTGGTGCGCTTAAGCATTGCCGCTTGTTCTTTTGTTGTAAGCGTATGCACAGCTATTTTTATTGCACGCCTCTTAACGCCTGACGCGTTTGGTATCTATATGTTCGTTTTGTGGTTAGCTACCGTCGCTGTTCCAGCCATTGGCGTTGGTATGTTAGCAGTAACGAGTCGTCACATTGCTGCAATACAGAGCCAGCAGGAGCCACACGTAGCTGCTGGCATTTTCCATTTTGTCTGGCGGCAGCAGTACCGCAGTATTCTGCTTTATTGTTTGATCTATATCTTGTTAGCCTGGCCGTTCTCTAAACTTTTTGGGGCCAGTGCGCCTGTACTTTTCTTGCTTCTAGCAGGTCTATCAGCCTTACCGCAACTGTTAAGTGGCGTCGCCAGTATTACCTTGCGCAGCTTACGTCGTTTCAATCTTCTGGCTGCCATTCGTCTCTTTGGGGCCGTCACTACGCTCCTGCTCGTAAGCCTCATAACACAAGTGCAGGCGGATCTCATTGCTATGCTTCTGCTCATCTCAGCTATCGCGGCCACAATTCCGTTGGCAATAGCGATATTTTCGATTATGCGTTTGTTGCCAGTGAGAGAGGCGATAGCACCGGGAGTGCTGCTCAAAGATCGCCTTACACGCGGACTGAACAATTCGTTGCTGCTTTTCATCATGGATGTCATCGTCTGGCAGCGAAGCGAGATGCTGTTACTGACCCAAAAGCATAGTACTGCCGAGCTTGGTTTTTATGCCCTTAGCTCTATTATTAGCACGCGAGTCATCGACATTGCACCAACTCTGCTCTCAACTTGTCTTCTGCCGTTGCTCTTGCGCTATGTACCAGGGCAGAGATATGTCAGTGCGGGCGATGCATTTGTCAAAACATCGCGCTATGTCGCTCTGCTGGCTATTCCGCTCTGTGTCGGTGCGATCATCTTTTGTCCAGGCATCATCTCCTTCTGCTTTGGGAACGCCTATTTACCAATTGTTACACCGCTGCGCATTCTACTCGTCGCTGCCGCTTTTGGCAGCGTTGCCACGGTGAGCCTGACGCACCTGGCTAACGGCGAGCGCAAACAGGCCCAGATCAAACTGGGCATCTACGCCGCCAGTCTCAATATTCTGCTGGCTGTGCCTTGTATCGCGCTGTGGGGGGTGACAGGTGCTGCACTCGCCTGCGCAGTGGCCCAAATCGTCTCGGCTGTTGGTTCTATCCTAATCTGCAAAGAGCTCATCTTTGGTTGAGTTTGTATACTATCTGTGGGTGCCACCCCTGGCGCACCACTATTACAAAGGTTTGAACTATGAGTTCGCGGCAAAAATCAACCGTAGAGATGCAACACGGCGTTCCTGCTACCAACCATTCACCGCGTCTGAGCATCATACTCTGCACCTACAATCGGCGGAACCTTGTCCTCTCCGCCCTTGCCAGCTTACGCCGTCAGACGTTAGCCTATGAGCAATTTGAAGTCATCGTCATCGACAATGGCTCAACCGATGGGACGCTCGCGGCTGTGCGCACCTATGTCAGTGCCGGTATTCAAGTTGAGCGCAAAGCAGAGGACCTCTGGCAAGTACAGTGCCTTTCGGAACCACAAAATGGTCTGGCCTACGCTCGTCATACTGGTCTGCTAGCGGCATCCGGCGAAGTCGCTGTCTTTCTTGATGACGATGTCATTGCCGATCCCTATTTCCTCGAACACCTGCTCACCGCCTATGACGAGACACACGCGGACGCTATTGGTGGGCGCGTTGAATTGCGGTGGGAAGCTGCCCGTCCCCACTGGCTGGCGGAAGATTTACTGGACATGATTGGCTACTTCGCCCCTTTTCCCAAACGAAAACAATTGGAGCCGGGGACAAGTTTTAGCAGTTGTAGCTTTTCGGTCAAGATCGAGGCATTGCGTAGCATCGATTACTTCACCCCATTCCTCAGCAAACGGCTACATGTACCCGCCAGTTTGGAGATCGAGGATCTGTGCCGTCGTCTACATCTAGCAGGTTGCAACCTCTGGTACGAACCCGAGGCTGTTGTGGCCCATCGCGCTCCCGCTGCTCGCCTCAAACGCCCATATTTTGTAGGGCGTGCCTATTGGCAAGGTCGTTCCGAGGTGCTCGCCCGTTATGCCGACAAGAACGAGACCGATAAAGAGCGCCTCCACGATCGGCACAGCATTCTGCACGCTATCTTACCCGAGTTGCGTGAAATCTGTTACCTGGCATTTCTCCATCGTCCATTGTTGGTGTTGGCGGGACGCTCATCGGCAGAACGTCTTGAAGGAGCCATGGCTCAAGCCCGTCATTGGGGCTATTTACGGCAGCGACTACAATTCTTTGAACATGCACCCATAGAGGTGATGAACCCTGCCGTGCTCCTGGTGCGCCCTGCCGAACTGGACCCTACCGCGGATTTGTTATTGCACGCCCTTGCTCGGCAAGACGTTGCGTGTACACAGGCTGTAGCCGAGATGCCCCTCACCTGGCTCTGGCGTCACCGTATCTTCCAGGGGCAAGCCATGGGCATTGTTCACCTATACCGACCCGGTGCCTGGCAATTATCGCAACGGCAACGTCGCCGACTGTGGTTCCGTCTCTGGCTGGCGCGCTGCTGGGGCATGCGTATCGTCACAACAGATGCAGGTGGGTGGTGGCAAAGCACACGCAATTTGCGCTTTCTCGCCCGTCGCACGCTGGAACGCAATTTGCTCTATAGTAGTGACATCGTTCTTGCCTACACGCGCCAGCCAGAACAACTCTACCCTGATAAAAAACTGCGCCGGCACATTCGCTGTCTGCCCCATCCCGGTTTGCACGGCTATTATAGCCCGCCCGTACCGCGAGTCGCCGCACAGGCCCAGCTTGGCCTACCCGGCAACACTGGCTTCGTCTTCCTCTGCTTTGCCCAGAACCATACCGAACGCGAACTCATTCAGCTCATCGCTGCTTTCTCCGAGGCCAAAAAAGATGCTAAAGCCGCCGAAACTCCCACTCGTTCAGCGGTCAAAGCGCAGTTGCTACTTGTTGGGTCGCCGTCAGACAAGAAGGTTGCGAGCCGCATTCTCAAGTTGGCTGCCCTCAACTCGTCCATTCACCTTGCTTTGGCTACTCCCACGAAAGAGACCATTCCTCTCTATTTGGGGGCCGCCAATGCCGTTGTCCTGCCGCATTTCAACAATCAGAAAGCAGGTCTCCTGACTACAGCTCTGCTTGCCCTTTCATATGGCAAATATGTCGTCGCTCCAAACCTGCCCCGCTTTCAAGGTATGCTTCCCCCGCAAGCTTGCACCTACTACGACCCCACCAACCGAGCATCGTTCACTCAGGCCCTGCTCAAAGTGCAAACCCTGCACCATACCATCAGCGAAAAAGAGCTACTTGCCCTGGATGCAGATACTGGTTGGGGCCAGTACGCTCATCGTTTACTGAAGATATACAAACTCCTTCTCAACACGAGCCCATAACACGTTTCTTCCTGCTACCCACGAAAGGATGGCGCAATACCCCCCGAAAGAAGGGAAAACTAGCTGATAACGATCATGACAATACCACATTCCGTATGCTATCATTGAAGGGATAGTTGCGATAGTGTTTTACCCGCTAGCACCCAAAGGAGTTTGCTAGATGATCGCCAACGACATAATGACCCGCAAAGTTTGCACCATCCACCCGGATGCCAGTGCTCAGGAAGCTGCCCAACTCCTCGACCGCATGCGCATTAGCGGCCTGCCTGTCGTCAATGCCGAAAGCAAAATTATCGGCATCATTACTGAAGCTGACATCATCAGCAAAGTGAATAAAGAAGGTCTGCTTGTGCGCGATATCATGAGCCACGAGGTCATCACTATCAGCGAGGAGACCCCCGTTAACGAGATCGCCATGCTCCTCACCGAACGCAAAGTTAAACGCGTCCCAGTCGTCAGCAATGGCAAGCTCGTCGGCATTGTCAGTCGCGGCGATATCGTCCATGCCGTGGCACAGGGACATTTGATCATCCGCCAATGGTGAACATGGTGCGTTCAAGCACTACAACTATCAGCCGCTATGCTATGGCTGGTCGCATCCCAGACAATTGAGCCACCTTGAAAGCTCTGGCGGTAATAACTATCTGGCCCCAGCGCGCTATTCGTGTATGGCACCAGGGCAGAGGTGGGATAGCCATGGCATCCGGTGGCGGCATGATCGACGGTCACGTATTGTGTCCAGACACCACCATAGACCCAAAACGGGGTGCTAGTGCCGTCAATCATCATGAACGCGCCTGGGAGATAGCTGCCACCGCCAAAATCCTGTATCCATCCTGCTACCCAGTGATGGACTGCCGCGCCACCTCCGTTGTCCCGTGGCAGCCCTACGGCAATCTCGCCACCGGATTGCGTGTACAGTGTCTTGAAATAGCCAGCGGTCGTGCTATCCGGCGCACCGACACCAACCCAATCGCGATCAAAGCTACCGCTGGTCCAGTCGGGAATAGTACAGGTGACACATGCCACAAAGCTATCGGAAGTATTGGCGAAGTCCGACTGTGGTGGCAGCAGCGCACTACCCAAACTGGGCAGGTAGTTATCTGTCCACCCATTGGTCGCGTTCTGTGGGTGCGCCGCAAAGTACCACACAGCTTCTTCGTAAATGCTGCGAAATGGCGCGCCCGGATACCAGTGACCATACACCGAGGATGCCACATCGTTAGGGTTATTCCCATAGGCCCCATTGTATGCCCATACGGCGAAAAACCAGTCATTGGCTTTGAACGGGTCATTCGGGTCAGTGGAGGAGGCCACGCCAGCCGTACCATTCCAGTCGGAGATCAACGATTCCGTCCCAACACCGATATTATAGCTCTGTTCCTGTTGAATCTTGCTCGCGTCGGCGCGGCAATTGCCCGCTGAAATACACTGTGGCGGCATAGCCCATGTTTGCTGGAATTCTCCCCAACCGCCATCAAAACTCTTGATGGGCGATCCCACGTGCTCTCCATTAATCTGATATCCAGTGGTGTTAAACTGGTGCCAGTTGCTCTCAACATAGGCCATACCGTGCAGAACGGCAGCCGAAACGTGCGGTGCGCCAGTTAAACCGTGCGGGCATGTGCCATAGCACATCGATGAGAAAGCGGGCGCGTCGAGCAACTGGCCCGCGTGTCCTTCCAACATCCATTCATCCTGCTGAAAGACGCTGGCATTTTGTCCACTATCCCCGCTTAAACGCCGATGGAAAGTCAACAGACCAGCCAGCACACTCCCAGGAATAACCTGTACCTGCACCGCTGGAATGTGGGCCGTCCAAAAAGTTTGTTCAATCTGTCCCCCTGCTGGCAGTTGCAAGTTCTGCACTGCCCCAGAGTGCGTATCGCTCAAAACGAGCGCCTCTTGTGCTGGCACCCCTGCTATCCCTTGTGCCGCCAGGTCGCTGCGCACCCCTAACACTTGTGACATTACTACCACACGCCCATCGCCGGAGCGACTCAAGGCCGTCATCTGCTTCCCAAAGCGAGATGCGTCAAAAAGTGTCACTATCCCGCTTACCCTGCTACCGCTAAAACCAATGCGCACAACAGTATAGCGCAGTGGTTGCCAACTGAGGACGCGCTCGCACTCAACCGAGGTCCCATCACTGCCCACGCGCAGTACATTCCCCGGCAAAATATCCGGCGGCAAAGTCGCGATAACATTGCTACCACTCCCCAAAGACTGATTGCGTCCTATCGTCTGCATAGCTTTTGTCTGCACGCGTAGCAATGCTACAGGCTGCTGTGGACGTGCCAACGTCGCAATCAAAGCTCCTGAATTATCAATCCCCACCAGGTGCAAGGAACTAGTATCCATAACACGTTGCCAAATAATGGCATCATGCCCTTGCAGGTCCACACGATGCAGCTCCTCGTTTCCTGAGACCGACACGCCATTGGAGGTCGATTGCACTGTCTGTTGCTTCGCTCGCGTCGTTGATCCTACACTGCGTTTAGTCACCTGCGTATTTGACGCTAGCGATTGATTACCACTGTGATAGTAAAGGAACTGACCATCAGCCGACCAGATTATCTGATCTCCAGCAGAAACTCCGCCTGGAACAAGCACCTTATTGTTCTGTCCATCTGTAGATAGTATGCTCAGCGCTGCCCCATTCAAATTTGTTCCATTGCTGTCGCGCAAAGGCGTCAACAGCCCTACATACTGTCCATTGGGCGCGGGGAAAAAGAGCGGGGTCTGCACCTGTGAGCTACGAGCCATAGCAATCACCGGCACCGTAGCTTGCAGATTAGCACCCGTAGCCCGATACACAACCAGTGGGCCGTTGGGTTGCTCTGCACTACTAAATGCGACAGTATAGATCAGATCATAATCGTGGGTGTTCCATGTCCCCCTCACTGTCAAACTTTGTGCCCCCGTAGTAGGATGTACCCGCGCAAACGTCGACACACGCACCACCCAACCAATCGGTAGTACCAGAGCCAATAGCACGACCACCAGCAAAAACGTTCGTTTCATCGCTACCTGTCCCTCGCAAACTTTCGCTACGTAAACCACCGGGAACAGCAACCATTGCCTGGCTGCTCATACTAACAGCATACACATTTAAACAAACGACTTCACCTTCTGAAGAAAGAACCTATCTTGCCGCCAAAAATAACACCCTGACACAACACACTGCAAGAGCCAAAGCGGGGATGCAAGGGGCGGCAGCCCCTTGACTGGCACCCTGTCCGCACCGTGCCTGGGGGCAGGTAATACAGGTAATAGGGCTGCGCCCTAGTCTTCTCCCCTCCTGCCGCCGAAGGCGGCATTTCAAATAAAGACTACCAAAAAGTAGTACCTTAGGGTTGATTTAGCTTTGCATGACAACAAGACATGGAAGCATCCGCCGTAATCGGCTATAATGTGCAAGTAATATAAAAGTGTTGCGAGGCTTCGCAGTGTCAGAAATACATACCCGTTTTCTGCGTGAGATCATTGAAATAGTGACCCTCACCTTGCTCGTACTCTTCATCATCCGTTTCGCAATACAAAGCTTCCGCACGGATGGACAGAGCATGGAGCCGAATTTTCATTCCAACGAGTATGTCTTGGTCAATAAAGTGACCTATCTACTACAACAGCCGCAGCGCGGCGATGTCATTGTTTTTCATTATCCATTTGACATTCATAAGGACTTTATTAAACGCCTGATCGGCTTGCCCGGTGATACCATTCACGTTACCAGTACCACCGTGACCATCAACGGCAAAACCATTCAAGAGCCATACATTCGCGTACCCGCTAACTTTGCCAACAATACCTGGAAATTGGGCGCAAATCAGTTCTTTGTAATGGGAGATAATCGCGATAACAGTTTAGATTCACGAACCTGGGGTCCGCTGGCGCGTAGTTATATTATAGGAAAAGTCGTAGCGGCCTACTGGCCAATAAACTACCTGGGGCTCATCAAAAACTACTCAGCCGTCTATACAGCAGTACCCTAGTGTAAATAAGACACGATATGAGGTTACATTGAAAAAACATTCGCATCTCGCGCGAGAAATTGTCGAAACTATCGCCTTAACCCTGATCATATTTATAGTCATCCGCTTTGCCATCCAAAGCTATCGTGTGAGTGGCATCAGCATGCAACCTGGCCTCCAGAACGATGAATACGTCGTAGTCAACAAAATCGCCTACCTCTTCCACGCGCCAGAACGAGGCGATGTGATCGTTTTTCACTATCCACTCGACACCTCTAAAGACTTCATCAAACGTGTGATAGGATTACCAGGCGACACAATAACCTACGATAGTACCACTGTTCACGTCAATGGCACACTCCTCACGGAACCATATATCAGTCAAGCCGCGAATCCAGAAGGTAAGACGTGGGTAGTGCCACAGAATGATTATTTTGTTATGGGCGATAACCGTCCAGCCAGTGATGATTCACGCGATTGGGGCTTTGTTCCCAAAGAGGATCTTGTTGGAAAGGCGGTCATGGTCTATTGGCCGTTTAGCAACTGGAAACTCATCAACACCTATCCTACTGTTTATGCCCAGATTAAAGTCAGCCATTGAAGGGAACTACTCCATGCCCGAGTCAGAACAGGAATACCCATTGCATCAATCGCAGCATGACATCCACGGACCTCAAGATCAGGACAACGTGCAAGACGATGATGTAATAGCCAGGACACAACCCGTCTCTCGTCGCACGAACAGGCCATTGCGCCAGCGCGAAGAAGCCATCATGCCACAGCTTCCCCGCAATCGCTTGCAAAATGCCTTACTCGCTGGTCTCATCGCTGGCGTGCTCTGCTCCATCGAGAATATCATCATTGTCTTTGCCAATACTGCGAACTACCAACAAGCAGCTACCTTTACCGCCGCCAAATTCCCTTTCAGCCTGGCTTTAACTCTCGTTGGTGTCTTGTGCTTAACTTTTTTCATTGGCTTGCTCATCTGCCTGTGCGCAGGTTTTGTCACTGGAAAGATCGTGGTACAACGCCGCCTGGGCTTCCTGACAGGTTTTATCGCTGGTGTCTTAACCTACGGCATCAGCTTCCTGCTCAACTACATCCCTAACTATCCTACTCATATTGCCAGCAATAGCCCTGGTAGCCCCAACAGCACCGGTTCGATCGTTGGTGGCATCTTTGTTATCCTACTCTTCTTCCTCATATGGGGTATTGGAGCTGGTCTGGTCAGTCTTTTTGGCACCTGGCTCGCCACGCGCCGTCACCCCTACTATACCGAGTGACGTTCGTCATCGAAAACGGAAAGAAGGCTCACTACGAGCACAGGCCCTACCGTCGTCGGCGGTAGGGCCTGTGCTCGTAGTGAGCCTTCCACTTCTCTTAATGTAACTTAACTTAGAACCAGTTCGCGCTCTTCGTGTGCGCTTCTGACAGCGTGTTCGTCGGAGATCTCTTCCAGCGTGCGCTGATTCGGCTCCGGTAGCGTGAAAAAGGTCAACGCTAAACCAGCGAGTGAGACGATGGCCGCCACCGCCATAGCTCCCGGTAGATGATAGGTAGTGAGCAGGAAAGGAAAGGCGAACGCACCAATAAAGGCACCAACTTTCCCCAACGCCGCCGCGATGCCGTGCGCGGTAGTACGCACCATCACCGGGAATATCTCGGCTGGATAAACAAAGGTCGTTACGTTAGGGCCAAATTCGGTGAAAAAGTAGCTCAAGCCGTAAACTAACAAGAATGGTAGAGTAATCGATGAGATGGCAGGTACAAAAGCGATCAAACCATAAGCAATAGCCATCATACCAAAACCAAAACACTGAATCCATTTGCGACCCAGGCGATCTATCGTTAAGGCCGCAATGATATAGCCTGGGAGTGCCGCGACCACAAAGATGATCAGTGTGTAGACCATGTTCGTGACCAGGTTAGCGTGTGAATTGAGCGACTTGAGTACCAAGGGGCTAGAGATGGTAGTGCCATAATAGGCGATGTCCAGCAAGAACCAAGCACCGGCAGTCCCAATGAGCCAGCGCAGGAAGCGCGGCTGGAGCAGTAGGTAGAGCCAGGATTTTGTTGGAGCCTGCTTTTTCGCGGCTTGCCTAACGTTAGCAACGGGCTGATTTTTCTGTTGCGGAAGTGCCGCCCGGTTGCTACCGTTTTGCTTCTTCGTCACCATATCTACAGTGCGGGTAGCATCTTCAAGATTGCCCTGCATCGCCAAGGTGAAGCGCGGCGTCTCTGCTATATGGCGGCGCAGGTAAAAGGTTCCCAGTGCTGGTATCGCACCGATGGCCAGCATGATCCGCCAAGTCAGATCGTGGTTGATGCCTGCCACCAGGAGTACGATTGCCACGAGCGGACCAAGGATCAGACCAAGTCCCTGCATGGAGAAGACGAGCGTGATCAACTTGCCTCGGTCGCGCCGATTAGAATACTCGCTCATTAAAGTCGCACTGACGGGATAGTCACCGCCGATGCCCAACCCTAGAATGAAGCGGAAGATCAAGAGACAGACGATGTTGGGCGAAAGTGCTGAGGCGATGGCACCAATTGCCAACACGATCAGTTCATAACCGTAGATGAATTTGCGCCCCAATCGATCCGCGAGTCGCCCAAAGATAATTGCGCCAAAGGCTGCCGCGATCAAGGATGTGCTGCCCAAAAGTGAGATTTGAAGCGCATTCAGGTGCCATAACGGGGTGAGAATTGCTAACGCGACGCCAATGATAAAAAGATCATACGCATCAGTGAAGAAACCCATACCAGAGGTCAACATCGTCTTAAAATGGAAACCTGAAAGTGTGCTATCATCTAAGGCCGCTAAGACAGACTGGGCTGAAGATGTCGTACCTGATGATAATTGGTCGGGTTGGCTTTCTTCATGTATCATAAAATGCTCCTTACTTTAAGGATAGGTTTGTTAATCAAAGTACTGTGCATAAATATCGTATCGTATGAATATTATCGGAATGTTAAATGGAAGTTAATAAATGGTAATAAATAGTGTCTGGCAGGTTAGGAATTGCTTAGTGCATGCAATGGAAAGCGGCTTCAGACCTATATGCTATAATTTTAACTGATACCTATCAATCCACATGAGAAAGACAAACCTACATGACACACCTTTATTTAATTCGGCATGGTCAGGCCATCAGTGCCGCGGAGAATTTTATTGGGAACACAGGACTATCGCCGTTGGGCGTGCGCCAGGCGGAACGATTGCGCGATCGCTTAGCGGCAACGGGTGAGATTGCCGCCGATGTCCTCATTGCCAGCACCTTTTTGCGCGCCAAAGAAACCGCCGAAATCGTCGCGCCCGCGCTGGGTAAACCGATCATTTTTGATGACGAGGTACAGGAGTGGCGTAATGGCGAAACGGGAAACTTCACTGTAGAGGAATTCGAGGCGCAATTTAAAGCGGTTCCCTTTGAACTAAGGCCTTTTTTTCAGATCACGCCACAGGCAGAAAGCTGGACGCAGTTTGTGTTTCGCGCCGGCACTGCTCTTAGCCGCATTACGCGAGAATATGACGGGAAGACCATTGTGATTGTCTGTCATGGTGGCATTATCGATAGTGCGTTTATCTATTTTCTGGGCTTGAGCAGTCTGCATTTCCCTCGCGCCTTTTTCGATACGCGCAACACTTCCATCACCCACTGGTTTCGCGATTCGTTCGCGGGTCTGCCACCGAGTTGGATTTTAGGCTCGTACAACGATAGCATGCACCTGCGAGACCTGGAAGCAGCAGTTAGAATACCCTGGCAAGCATTGACCACAAAACCCGTTGGCAGTTCCGATCCATCAGTGGTGCCAACAGAGGCGGAATAGCGGCTCTATTCTGGTCGCCATACCTGTACCACATGGTCGCTGACCGAGGCAATAGAGCTTCCATCAGGCGACCAATCCAACGAACGCACCCAGGTGCTATGGCCTGTATACGTAGAAAAGTGGGTTGCGGTAGCACTATGCCAGAGCTGCACCGTAGTGTCGTCACTGCCAGAAGCGATGTCCGCGTTGGTGGGCGACCAGGCAATAGTTTTTACGGGAGCGTTGTGGCCCGCCAAAATGTCGAGAGTTTTTGCGCTGTGAGCGTTCCAGAGGTGCAGCGTTGTATCCTGTCCTGCTGAGACGATAGCCTGCCCGTCAGGTGACCAGGCAATAGCAAAGACCGCGCCAATATGCTTGACATAACTCAATGCGTTGTCTCCATTGAAGGCATCGAAGACTTGCGCGGTACCATCGAAATTAGCGGTAGCGAGGCGTGTGCCATCCGGCGACCATTTGACGGCGAAATTGCGGTATTGCCCACGATGGATATACAAGGTTTTACCACTAGTAGCCTGCCACACCTGAACAGTACTGTCACCATAATCACCACCTGAAGCGATATATCTGCCATCAGGAGACCATGCCACGCTGCGGACAAAACGGGCATGACCGCTATAGGAGAGTATGTCTCTGCCACTTAAGGCGTCCCAGATGCGTATCAAACCACTTGTGTCGCCCGACGCGATATATCTGCTATCAGGAGACCACGCGACCGCGAGCAAACTTTGCGTATGACCGCGATAAATATATTCGCCTGCACCTGTCGTCGCGTTCCAGATGCGCACGGTCTTATCGCGTGAGCCAGAGGCGATAGAGCGACCATCGGGCGACCAGGCAACGGCAAATATGTTGTCACTATGCCCTTCAAGCAGCATTGCACCGCTCATCCCTTCTTTATGCTCTACCCTTCATCTTAGTGCTCTTTAGGGCCATCACTGAGCAGGTTAATGGCATGTGGCAGGACGGGGAGGATACATTCCAGGCACTCTTTAACAGCCTTGGGACTACCCGGCAGATTAATAATCAATGTTTGACCACGAGTGCCTGCAACTCCGCGTGAGAGCATGCCGAAAGGGGTGTGTTGCAGACTAACGGCACGCATGGCCTCGGCAATCCCCGGTGCTTCACGGTCAAGAATGGCCTTTGTGGCTTCAGGCGTGACGTCGCGTGGGGCCAGACCTGTCCCCCCCGTAGTAAGGATGAGCTGCAAATGCTTCTCGTCGCTCCATTCTCGCAGCAGTGCCGCTATCTGGTCGCGTTCATCGGGAACGATGGCTCCCGCGCTAATCACCGCGGCAGGAAGTTGTGCTACAAGTGTACGAATGGTCTCGCCGCTAACGTCTTGCCTTACGCCATGCGCGGCCCCATCGCTGATGGTGAGGATGCCAATCTCTATCATTGTCTGTCCCTATCCTCGTGGTGCTAGTTCGCGCATAAGTGCGCCAATTTGGCGGCGGGAGCCGTAGAGCCAGACGGTATATTCGTCGGGCATGTCTTCTACTTCGACCTGGCACTGCATTTCCGAGGCAAATTTTCGTGCAATATCCAGCAGTTGCCCACGTTCTGCCTCGCGGTGGCTTTGCGTACTTAAAGCCAGCCGCCCTAATCGTTCGTCCTGGCTCAACTCGCCATTGATCAGTTCGCTCAGTTCGTTGAGGCCAAAAACAACGTGTAGTGGCAGTGCTTCTTCTGGCTTGTGCGCTGTTCCAGAGCCGTTTCGGCTCGTCCTCGAACTCCTCTTCTGCGTTGAGCCGCCATCGGAGCCATCGTATAAACCCTGTGTACCGATCTGTGTGTAGACGTTTTGCAGCTTGTCCGCGATCAGTAAACGCGCTTCATCAGGAATTTCAGCCGAGGGATGAACGTAAACGAGTAGCCCATGCGCCGGGTCTGAGTAAACAAATGGACGCGCAAGCGCAACTCGTCGTCCACAAATTGGGCAAGTAGGTACATTCAGCAGGCCTGTCAGCACGGTATATTGCAACAACGGATCATGCGCAGTGTTGACATATTCGTAAATTTGGCTGGTAAATTGGTTGCCACATGGGCAAGTAAGGCTGTAAGTTGTTGAACGAGACATAATACCGCTTCTCTGGTTACTTTAACTGGGCTAAAAACTATCGTAATATAGTATCCAGTATACCATATGAGCTTTAAGCGGTGCCGCGAATCGTTTCCTTGTAAATAGAGTGTGTCGGAGCTCTACCTTCTTCTGCTCTTACTAGCGGCTTTAGTAGAGAAGGTGAATTTCAAACCTTGCTGTTCCACGAAGGACTGGAATTGGGCGTAAAACTCCATGCGGTCTTGCATGGTGATGACGGAGACGGCGTCAGCCGTCTCGATGGCGTAAGGATAGCCAGAGCCGCCAGCGATGACTTCGGCCCGGACAACATCGAGTACAGGCTCTAAGACGCCATCATCGAGCATCCAGCGTGGGAATTCCAGCCGCGTGGGTGGTCGCGAAGATGAGGTTTGCAAATAGCAGAAGGCCACGCTTTCGCGATACGGGCCGTATCCTTCCAAAACGTCGCCCCGCGCACAGATCATGGCAGGAGTGCGATCACCCCAACGCAAACTGCCCTGCCAGAGCAGAGCATCATGAATTTTCTTGGTATCGCGCAGCGTGGGTTGTGCCTGCGCTATGTCGAGGCGGCGCAACATGGTAATAATATCACGAGCATAGCTGGTATCAATATAACCGATTAGCGGGACGCGGTACTCTTCTGAAGTGCTTAAGAGCGAGACTGCGGCATTGATGTAGCGTTCGCGGTACGGGCTGGGCATGGTCAGGGCAAACGAAACAACGAGCGAGCCATCGAAAAAGACCACTGGACTGTGGGCAGGATCACCCGTTCGACGCGCATGCGCATACTGTTGCATCTGGTTGCAGAGCGTTTCTACCTCCAGCATGTACCGGCGCAACGTCACCTGCATTTCGGAGTAGGGATAGCTGTCAGGATCGCTACTCTCAACCCTCGACTCTTCCATGATCTCGTCTGGTGAGAGCACCTCCATGCGCACATCTTTGGTATAGGGTTTTCCCTGCGTGTGCGGATTGGCGAAGAAGCCGATTTGAATCAAAGCGACGGGGATAGAGGCGTCGCGCCATGGTTGGAGTTGACTGCCATCGACCGCGAGCGTGGTTATGCCTTCAATGCATTCGGCCCACTGCCGCGCCTGCTCGTGGTTGTTAAAATCGCGTCCAAAGGGATAGACAGGCTTGGTGTGTGCGGAAGAAGCGGTAAAACTCTCTTCTCGATCAACCATCGCCAGCCAGCGGTCGAACTCGATACTGGGACGTGCTCCCGCTGGTGAGCGGCTCGTATCGGGCGGTAGCTCGTTTTCAAGCTGCTGGCCCGTGAGGTAGCGTTGTGGCAGCGTTTCCAATGCATGGCGATACGCCTCTAGTTGATCGCTAAAGGTGCTATCGTACATCGTGAACTGGCCTTTTTTGAGTTGCAGCGCGGCCTGGAGTTTCCCTTTATGAAGCATGTTGTTCCACCCTCGACATTGCCAACTCTTGTGCATAGGCGTGCTCATCTTCGCTCAAGAGCCGTGTCTCGCCATCTGTCTTGCGCAAACGAATAAGACTATCAAGTCCTTGCTCAAAGGTATCATCGTGGCTGATGACAATTAATTGGTCGAAGCCGCGCACACGCCGAATTTGTTCAGCCAGGTTCATGCGCCGCAACTCGTCCATGTTCTGTGTTGGCTCATCGAAGAAGGCAATATTCAAGCTGGAGAGTTTTTTCAGCAGAGCCAGCCGCACGGCAAGGGCTGCACTCATCTGCTCTCCTCCGCTTAACTGCGTGAAGGTGCGATTAACACTCTGGCGGCGCAGGGTTATTTCATAGTCATTTTGCCAGGCAAGTTGGGCCGTGCGATCACCCATGATTTCACCAAAGATGCGGTTAGCCTCCGCCGAAATATCGCCAAGCATGGCTTTGAGTACGTGTGGGGCCGCTTCCTTGATCAGCTTACGGAACATCTCCAGCATGTTCTGTAATTCTTCCAGCATGTCCTTCTCTTTTCGTGCGGTCTCCAACTCGACCAGTAGTACCTCGGCCTGTTCTATCTGTTGATTTAGCTTGTCCATGGTAAGCCGAGTATTGCTGATGGCTTCTGCCAATTTCATCATATCGCCATGCAATTGTTTGATCTCACTGGTGATGGCCTCTAGATCTTCCTGCTTAAAATTGGCCTCAGCCGCCCGGAAAGCTAGTTCCGCGTTACGCAATGCCTGTTCTGCCAGCTCTGCCGCTTGTACTATCTCTTGATAGGCCTGCTCACGTTGCGGCAAAAGACGTGCATTCTGTTCGTTGGCAAGGTACGTTTTATACCCGTTCAGCGTATGTTGCAGCAGGGCGTCCTGCTCTCCAATCTGCGCATCAAGTTGGGCGTAGAGCGCGAGTTGCTGTTCCGCGCTCTGCAACTGCTGTTCCACCGCTTGTAATTCTTGCTCTCTGGCCTGGAGTTGCTGTTGATACAGCGGTTCCTGTTTGATGATTTCATGCTGCGCGTTTTTCTGCCCACGTGGATCGTTGAGCTGCTGTAGTTCTGCTTTGACCTGTTCCAGTAATCGCTCGCTGCCACTCAGCGTTTTCGTCTGCTCGCGCCGTTCCTGAATTAGTTCATCGCATTGCTGCAACTGTTCTTGCAATTGCTGTACCTGCATCTGTAGCCCATTGAGCGTGCGCACCTGGTCATCGGCAGCTTTGCTCTCTTTGCGTTCCGTTTCGGCCTGAACAATCTTTTGGTCCACGGCTTTGAGGGCTTCCATGTCCTGCGCCAACTCGCTCACCTCGCGTTCGAGTCGCGCAATATCAATGGCGATACGCTGCAAATGTTCAGCGGTAGTGTCGCGCCGCTCAATATATTGGCCCAGTTGCTCCAGCCAGTCCGCGTATTTTTTCACAAAAGTTATGCGCTCACTCACGTCCGCTCGTTGCTGCTGTAGCGTGGCTAACTGCGCGCGTTCTTCCCCCAATAGTCCATCGAAATAGGACTCAAGGCTGGTCATACCATGTTGTTTAATATTGAGGCACGGTTCGTGCAGAAATGGGCATAACCCACCGGTCGATTGCTGGCGAGATTTGCTGTAGCCCTCGATAGTGCCCTCTAAGCGGATAACTTGAGAAGAGAACTGCTCGTTTTGTTGTTGTAGGGCGGGCATTTCCTCCGCGAGGTGGCGGTGCTCTTCGATTTTCGTAATATTGCTTTCAGCTTTCCGCAGACGATCGGCATACGTCTCGCGCTCTTCCTGCTTCTTGCGTAACTGCTCGCCCTTCTCCTGCCACTGCCGTTGCCGCGTACTGCGCTCGGTCAACTGGCTGCGCAGTTGTGCCACTGCCTCAACGCGCTCCTGTAAGAGGGCTGCCACAGGCTGCAAAGGCTCAATCTTCGCGATGCGCTGTTGCAACGCCTCTTGCTGTTGCAGGTAGCCGCCACGTTGTTGGACGAGCCGCTTTCCCTCTTTGACCAGTTCATTATACTGTGCTACCTTGCCGTTCAGGTCTTCGCGTTGCAATTCAAGCTCGTGCTGCTGATCGACCAGGGGCAATAACGCTAAGAGTCGTCGATTGGCGGTGGCGACTTCTTCCAACCTGCCCTGCAAATTGGTGATATTGGTTCGCAACTGAGTGTGGCTGCTCTGCAAACTACTGTGTTGCTGACGCTGCACGTTGCGCCGTTTTTCATCCTGCCGCAACTGCTTAAGGATATCGCTGGACTGTAAATAACGCTGGTAGTCGGCACGATTGGCCTCAACCGCCAGCGCTGCTGCTCGCGCATGTGCCAGTTCCTGCCCTCTATCCTGTAGACGCTGTTGCGTAGAAGTATGCGTGTTCTGGCATTGGAAGAATTGGTTTTGCCGCAGGAGCAGTTCGTCACGCTGCTCCTTCAGAAGAGTTGCACGTTTTTCAGCCAGTTCGCGTTGCTGCTCCCATTGGGTAAGTTGTGCTGTTTGCTGTTGATTGAGCATGACGGCTGTTTTCAAGTCCGCTCGCCATCGTTCCAGATCGCGCGTCTCGAATTCCAGTCGCTGAAGCTCCGTCAGTTGTGCCTGTATCTGCTCTTTATAGTGTTTCTGGCTCTCCAACAGGTAATCGGCGGCAACTTTGTAATCTTCTATTTGTAGCAAGGTATCGAAAGTTTGCTTGCGTACGCTCGCTGTTTGCGCGAAAATAGTGGTAAAGCTGCCCTGCGGTACACCGAGTGCATCTTTGAACAGGGTATCCAGTGAGCGTTCGCGGTCAATGCCAAAAATATCATGCAGTTTGTCCAGCACATCGACGCGTTGCTCAGAGCGCGAATCCGCCTCGCGATCATAGATCATCCAGTACGCGCCCGACCCGCACCGTCGTTCCACCGTATAGGGGCGGTCGTCACTGCCGATCAGGTGAACAATGATCATTCCGTGCTTTTCCCCTTCGCGCACAAATTGCGTTTGTTTATAAAGCAAGTGGTCAAAGAGCGCATAGCCAATGGCCTCTACGATGGTGGTTTTGCCAGCCCCGTTAGCCCCGCTAATGGCGGTAGTGCCACGTCGAAAGTCCACGTTAAACTGACGGTAGCTTTTGATATTCTCCAGTTCGATACGCGTAATAAGCATAATACTGACGCCTTCCCAACAAACATATCAGGCACGCAGAAGAATGTGTGCCTGTCTCCCAATTGGTTCTTCTTATTTGATCGCTAAAAAACGGTAATGGCTCTCCCAGGCGCATTATAACATGGTTGAGAAGTGTTAACACCTATTTCCTCTAAATTTTCCTTTGCTAGTGCTCTGTCCCACTTCGTGTGACGAGTGGGGATGCAAGGGGCGGCGCCCCTTGACTGGGTTCTAGGGCTGCGCCCTAGTCTCCTCTCTTCCCCTGCCGCCGAAGGCGGCAATTCAAATGAAGATCAACAGAGCACTGGTACGCATCATAGATGATGGTGAATATTTAAGAAACTTGCAGCCCTGCTTAACCGTTTCATATAGGTAGAACTCTAACTTATGATTTAAATACGTTGATACCTATATAAGGAGCATTACAATGGCAATAAAGAGATTCTTGCTTGTATCAATAGCCATGGTAAGCCTACTCGTGCTGCTGAGTGCATGTAACCCCGCGACGACTGGATCGGGCGGCAGCAGTCTTACCGTATTGCAACTATTGCAAAATAGTTCGGCAGCAATGAGTAAGCTCAACTCGGCCCACATCGATTTGAAGGTCAATGGCTCCGGTCAGGCGGTGACTAACAACACAACTACCACTCCCACCACTAACACTACTCCAACCACGACGCCTACGGTCAATCAGGTTTCTTTTAACCTGAGCGGCACGGGCGATGAGACATTGCCGAGCGCGGAGTCGATGCAGTTTGCAGTGACACAGACCGCCACCAATACCACCAATCACTTGGCACAGATTGTGCAGGGCGATAAAGTGTATATTCAGAATACCAAGGGACAGTGGTACGTCTTGGATAAGAGTGTCCTCAAAGGGTATGTGGACAACCCGTTCTCCGGCATTCAATCCCCCGATTTGACCGAGTTGATCGGTCTGCTGGAGAATACGCAGATCACCGATAACGGTGTGCAATCGTTGAATGGGCAGAACCTACGCCATATCACGATTGCCCTCGATAAGACCGCGTTGAAGCAGTTCCTCAGCAACAATCAGCAGTTGATTGACATTCTTGGGCAGCAAAACTTGAACGCCATAATCGACAATACCAAAACTTTTAGCTCAAGCGTGGACCTCTGGATCGATGAGACAACGTACTATGTTCATCGCACAGAACTCAAGTTCAATTTGAATGCCGACACCAGCACCTTGGGCCAGTACGTGACTCCCGTCACTTCCGCAGCCCTCGTCCCCTCCAACGTCACAACAAAACTGGACTCCATCGTTGATCTGAGTAATTTCAACGCGCCCGTAACCATTACACCACCAACCGATGCAATTCCTACCACCGACCCAACAACTGTTTTCGGCTAGTCATATAAAATGACTTTACATAACGAGTGCAAGAAAATAGCGCACCCTCGAGAGGGTGCGCTATTTTCTTGCACTCGTACACTGTCAAACTACATGTGTCACAGCAGGGATGCAAGGGGCCGCGCCCCTTGACTGCACCCTGTCCGCACCCTGCCTGGGGGGCAGGTAATACAGGTAATAGAGAGCTGCGCCCTAGCTTTCTTCTCTCTCGCCGCCGTAGGCGGCGCGTCAAATGAAGAGAAACAAAGCACTATCCATACACCTTATTTAAAGTACCAATCGGTCGAGGTAATCCCTTCGGGATAGTGGACCGTTTTTTGCACGACACCACCGGGATTAGGAAAATTGGTAATGGGCATGCCTTGTTCGGCGAGCAACAAACTGTCATGCCAGATCGGCGCTGCACCATCGACACCAGTTACATTCACCATCGGGGAGTTGTCATTGTTGCCAGCCCAGACGCCCATGACATAGTCGGTCGTGTAGCCTACTGTCCAGTTATCTTTGAAATCGGTCGAGGTACCCGTTTTGGCGGCGGCCGGCCGAACGATGCCGCGATTGCCTTGAAAACACTCTTCCCGCGTATTCGAGAAGAGTTGGAGCACGTTACAATCATAGAACTCGAAGAGACGCGAGCTATTATCGCTCAACACGTTGGTTATCATGTAAGCCACCTGTTTGCTGATAACCCGCATACCCGTAGGAGAGAAGTGGTAGATGAGATGGCCTTGAATATCCATCACTGTATCTATCGCATGGGCGGGAACGCGCACACCGCCATTGGCAAAGACGCCATAAGCCGAGGTTTCGTCTAGCAGGTGAACGCCAAGGGTGCCGAGCACCATTGTGTAATTGGGCGTACCAACATAGCTCGTGATGCCCATGTCCTGGGCCGTTTTCAAAGAGTCATCCACGCCGGTATTGATGAGGAGTTTCACCGCTGGTACGTTGAAAGAGTTTTGCAAGGCATAGCGGTAAGTAATCAGGCCGTGGAAGCGTAGATCATAGTTGTTGGGTACGTAAGCTGGAAGGCCACAGCACAAATTCACCGAAAGTGGGGTATCGTAGACAGGCATGCCCGGACTGACACCCTTAGCAAAGGCCGTCGCGTAGATGAATGGCTTAAACGACGAGCCCGGTTGGCGGTATCCCTGTGATGCTACATCAAAAGCCCCATATTGTGGATTGGTGGGATCGATGTTGCCGAGCAAGGTGCGGATGGCACCGTTGTGAAAGTCGATGAGCACCTCGGCGGCATCCGACATATGGTGCGTGGCAGCAAGTTCAGCAATGTGCTGCTGGGCGATTTTTAAGATCTTGTTTTGCAGTGGCAAATCGAGCGTAGTGGAGACAAGCATTCCGCTACGCGAGAGATCGCTAGTTTTGACATGCAATGTGTGAGCCAGTTCGTTCATAGCATAAGCGACAAAGTGAGGAGCCTGATTATTAGCAATGATGCCGAGATGCAGAAAATTTGGTTGTTGCACCTCATTGATGGCCTCGCGTTCCTGGATGGGAGTGATATAGCCTTGCAGACGCATCTGGCGGAGCACGTCTTGGACCCGCAAGAAGGCAGCATATGGATGCAGAAATGGGTCGCGTGCGGCAGGGTTGCTCGGAATGCCAGCCAGCATTGCCGACTGCGCAATATCCAGTTGCGAGGCAGCCGTCGCGGTAGGCGTATCTTGCAAGCCAAAATATGCGAAGGCAGCCGCTTCAGCTCCATAGGCTTGCTCGCTATAAAAAGTAGTATTCAGGTACATGGAGATAATTTGTTGTTTGCTATAATAGCGCGTGACTTCTGGGGCTAGAATAATTTCTTGCAATTTGCGCAGAGCCGTATCCTGATTGCCAACGATAGTATTTTTAATCAACTGTTGCGTGATCGTGCTACCACCGGAGACAATGTGGCCATTGGATAGGTCAGCCAGGGCGGCACGCACAATTCCCGTGATATCGACGCCGGGGTTTGACCAAAAGTATTGATCTTCAATCGCTATTTCGGCATTGACCAGGTTTCTAGAGATGCTTGACAGGGGAACAGTGGTTTGGACGCCCTGGTCCGTCATCTGGTAAATCATCGTGCCGTGCATATCATACATCTTGAGGTTATCTTTGGGTAAGATATCCGCCAGGGTGATAATTTGTTGCTGATAGTGCATCTGCGTGGCCTCAACTACCGCCGTGAGCGTAATCAAGAGACCAGCCAGCACAACAATGACGATCAAAGAGCTCAATGCAAGCGGCAACATACTCCATTGCGTGCCAATGCGATCAATAGCCGCGTATTGCTGGTTGCTTCGCCGTAGATTTCTGCGCTTGAGGTGTCGCTTCATGCGCCATCCTGAGGGATGCGGGTTGCGATGCGGAACCGGGTAATACGTTCCGTGTATATTTCTCTCAGGACGTGCGTCGAGTCGTTGGGCAGCGGCGGCACGGCTATGTATGGGAAGCTTTGCTGGCACATTTGGATGCTGATCGTTCTCCACTAGTATATCCCCTCCTTGTATCTCCACTGAAAAGCAGGGATACAAAGGGCCTAAGCCCTAATCTTCCCTATCTTTTTCGCCGCAAATATCCCCCTGCGCTTACTAACGGTAACGGGCATCAATGATGCAAGTAACACCTCAAAAGGCAAAACAGGTGCTATCTTCTGTTGAATATTGTAGCAAAACTCAACCCATGATACAAACTTCCCTACCAAATGTTGGGCATGTTCGTAGCTGGTGGATTGAATGAGAAGCTGTAGCTGCTGGGACAGTAGGGTTGCGCCGTTGCCTCTGTCAAGGTGCTACCGGTGAGATTCGACGTGGGTACAACAGTGGGTGTAATAGTTGGTGTACCTGTCGTAGGAGTAGTTGTAGGGCTGCCAACTGTGGGTGTTGGGGTAGCCGTAACGGAGACGGGAACCGTACCCGGCAAAAACCAATCAGTGGTAGTGACGCCATCCGCGTAGGTCACAGTGGCTTTTTGCAAGCCGCCAGGATTGACGAAGTCGCGAATGGGATGCCCTTGTTCGGCAACGAGCATGGAGTCATGCCAGATGGGGGCGGCCCCTTGTACGCCTGTCACATTGTACATGGGGGTATTGTTATCATTGCCCGCCCAGACTCCCATGACATAGTCGCTCGTATAGCCTACTGTCCAGTTATCGCGGAAATTCTGTGTCGTGCCAGTTTTGGCGGCGGCTGGTCGCACAACACCACGGTTGCCGTTCCAGCAATCGTTCTGTGAATTAGCGTACAGTTGCAGCACATTACAATCGAAAAACTCAGGTGTGCGAGAGGCGTTATCGCTGAGCACATTGGTCATCATATAGGCCAACTGCGGACTAATGACGCGTGTGCCAGGATCGGCCTGATGCTGGTACATCACTGTGTTGTTGACGCTAGCAATAACCTTCGAGACCGCGTAATAGCCAACATGCACGCCGCCATCAGCAAAAGTCCCAATCGCGGAGGTATGGTCGATCAGTCGCACCCCCAGACCACCGAGCACAAGAGAATAGCCGGGTGTCCCCTGGTAGCTGGTGATACCCATCGCCTGGGCTGTTTTCATGGCGGCGTCGATCCCCACATGTTTTAAGACACGTACTGCCGGCACATTCAGTGAATTTTGCAGCGCGCAGCGCAAGGTCATATTACCGTGGAAAGACAAATCGTAGTTGCTTGGTGAGTACGTTGGCGGATCTCCACCGGGTAAGTCAATAGTGGTAGGGGCATCGTCGATGGCCTGCGCGGGCGAGGCTCCTTGCGCGAAAGCTGTGACGTAAACATAGGGTTTGAACGATGATCCAGGCTGGCGATAACTCTGTGTCGCGACATCAAACTGTCCATCTATCGCGGTATTATTGTAATCAATGCTGCCGAGCAAGGAGACAATAGCTCCCGTGTGGAAGTCGATCAGCACTTCGGCAGCGTTTGTCAGGTTGTGCGCCGCTCGTAATTCGGCGATATGTTGCTGCGCGATTTTTTGGATCTTGTCTTGTAGAGCAATATCCAGCGTGGTGTCAACGATCATACCGGAGCGCGAAAGCTGGCTGCGGCTCTTGAGATGGAAAAGCTGCACTAACTGGTCGAGTACAAAGTTAGCGAAGTGCGGCGCACGGTTGGTCAGGCTGGGTGCAGCCTTAAAGAAATTGGGGCTTTGTGCCTCCGTAATGGCACTAAGGGCATCGACTTTGCTAATATAGCGTTGTGTCACCAATAAATCCAGCACCGTCTGGAAACGAGCAAAGGCGGCCTTAGGATGCACTAAAGGGTCGTAGGCCGAGGGATTGCTGGGAATGCCAGCGAGCAGGGCCGCCTGTGCCAGGTCAAGCTGCATAGAGGCGCGCTTCCCTGGCTTGTCTTCCAGGCCAAAGTATATTGTCGCCGCGGCATCTATACCATAGGCCTGATGACCATAATAAATACTATTCAAGTACATCTCCAGGATATCCTGTTTCGAATAGTTGCTATTGATCTGAGGAGTCAAAACGACCTCTTCGAGCTTACGGACAATAGAAGTCTGGTTGCCAACGATCAGGTTTTTGATCAATTGCTGTGTGATCGTGCTACCACCCTCAACAACACTGCCATGGGTCAGATTCGTGATAGCGGCACGGATGATACCAATAATATCAATGCCTTGATTCGTCCAGAAATTTTTATCCTCCGTGGCAACCGTGGCATCTTTTAATACGGGAGCGACCTCATTTAATTTTACCGTGCTATGAATGCCTTGATCGGTCATTTGCATCAGCATAACGCCCTTGCTGTCATACATTTTGAGGTTGTCCAGCGGCAAGAGGTCGTGCAGGGTAACGACCTGGTGCTCGTATTTCGCCTGTGTCTGATTATAAAAGTGATAGGCAGTAAGCGAGCCAACCGTCGCCAGTGAGAGGAAGATCACGAGAATTGACATAACTGTACTACCGATTGTTAACCAGAGACGGCGGCTGGCACGAGACGTACTGGCACGTGCCATGCGCAAATGTTTGCGCGAGATATGGCGCAAAATTTTGCGGCGGCGGCGCACTGTTTCTGTCCCTTGCAGCGGCACCACAATGCCAGGTGCGCGAATCGGGACCAGAGCTTTATCGTATGTATCAGCGGTGTGTGCGACTGGTGTCATAGCTTGACTTGTTTGGCTCGTTTCGCTTGTGCTTGCTGATGAAATTTGTTCATTCTGTGCTTTTACGGCTTTTCTTCTTTTCATTGTAGTGTTGTCGGCGACAACAGCTTCTGGTACTACCTCAGAAGTAGCGAGAGGTATGGGTGTCGTGGGTGCCGTAGGGGTTGTGGCTATAATAGGTACTGGACGCGGTGTAATGCGAGGGTTATGCATGCGACGACGCGCAAGGTAATAAAGCACTCTATGCTGACGAGCAGTGATCCTGATATCAGTAGGGGTAGGAGGAGTGGTAGAGGTGGTAGCATCTAGTGCTGAGTCACGATCCAGTTCTGTTATTTGCTGCTCAGAGGATACTTTTGCTTTCGTAGAGACCGTGTGGATTTTGCGTGTGGTATCGTCATGTCGAGTGAGTTTGCGTGTAGTATCGTCGTGATTATTGCTATTGGTCGATGGGTGATCTGTCGGCATTTTGCTCGCCCTTTACCTTGAATTATTTTTACCGCAACCATAACATATGGACTTACGTGGAGACAATAAGCAAAACTGAGAATGATGGATGTTCTCTCTTCTCTAAAGTAAGCAGCGTTTCCACTAATATAGACGCTAGAAAGGGCTATTTTGTTCATTCAAACGAAATGCTAGTGGACTGTTAACCTTCATATAAAGGGGCGAGGGAATCCTGACATGTAGGAACGCCCCTTGTGGGCAATACATCTCAAATAAGCTGGGAGTGGTGTGTAGGGACAAGGGGCGGACGCGGCGGGCGATGGGGGGCCTTGTGCTTGTCCTCGTCCTGTGGGAAGACCAGATCCCCCACAAGGACAAGCACAAGGCCCCCGCGTCCACATCCCCTCGTCCCTACACACGCTTCGCACGCCGTCCCACCTTATTTGAGATGTATTGCCCCTTGTGGGCGTCCGGCCCCACCCATCACTTGAACCTTGACAGTCCACTAGACAGTTACGGAAGGAGTGGCGGCTTCGATCAAGGCCGGGAGTATCTCGTTGGTGAGAGCCTGGATTTGGCGTAGGCTTTCAGCCCAGGGAACGTCCTGGTGATCGCGGGTGCCGCGTACCTCCGCCAGTTGGAGCACACTTTCATCAACGATGTTGCGGAAATAGAGAAAGGCACGCACGGCATCAGCGACTGGGACGTGAGCTGTACAGGTGATAGTGCCATACTCGTTCCCCAGTTGTACCGCGTCGCGCCGTAGGTCGTCAGAGACAGTGCTATCAGTGAGCGCCCGCAGCAAGAGTTCGAGCATGCGCCTCCCCAGGCTGCGATAGGCATCGCGGGCCGCTTCATTAAAATGTTGATACCAGGGGAGAGTGTCCAATGTGCCATCCGTGAAGGCGAAGCGCACGCGACCCAGCACGCTTTGCACGAGCAGTTGTGCCGCAGGATGGGGTTTGCGCTCGGCCTCCTGCCGCAAATGCGCCTCGATATCCACGCGTCTGAAGCGCCGATGACCGCCATTAGTGCGACGTGAAGGCAATTCGTTACGATCAGCCCATAGCCGTACCGTAGCCGGATGCATTCCCAACATATCAGCAACCTGGCGCAAACTCAGCCAATCATCCCCTGGTGGCGTTGACGACATAATGCCTCTCTTCCAAACTACGACAGATAACTGCTCTAGATTCTATGAGATTCCACCCATAACGTCAAGTGTAAGGAAATGTTGCATGTAAGTTCATCTCAAATAGATTTCTACCTGGTTAATCTAACCCCAGTCAAAAGCAACAGGGTTTTGAAACCGCAACCATGTATTCGCATACGCCATTTTAACGTAACCAAATATTAACCAAATCACTACCTTCTCTCTCTTTCCCTAATTCCTAGCATATTACATACTTGATCCGTAACTATCCCAGTCATATAGATGCCAGGAAGACTTTGCAAGCTATTTTTGATTCTATCTCATATTTGCAGTAGGTTGATCTTTGCATCTAACTTTCCCTCTTGTTGAGAAAGGTCACATGTCGCTCTGTTGTCGAAGGACGAATCAGGTACCCCAGCGTCGGTGAAATGTTGTCATTGTAGTTCGTTTTCTAAAAAAGGTATTTATAACTCATGCACAAGAGAAAGCTACACATTCTCCTATCAGTCGCAGCTATTGCTATCCTATCGCTCGCCGCCCTGACATACTTTGGGATAGGAAGTAACGCTGCTGTGAAGGTAAAAGCGGCAAACGCGAGCCTCCATGGCCTCTCGCCGCTCCAAAAAAGGCTTCTTTCAGGCTTTGCAGATAATACGCTGGATCAACAGTCCTCCGGTCATTCCAGCGCGAAACCCAAAAATTACTTTCCCGACCGCGCCGATGATCAATGCGCCCAGAAATTGGGTGCCAACATCAAGGTCAACCAGAACTGTTTGAACCTGTCCGACCCAGACCTGCAAGGGCGAGGGCAGGCGAACAATGAGACCGCTATCGCAGTCAATCCCAACAACGCCAACGCTCTGGTCTCCGGTAACAATGATTATCGTCGGGGTGATGGTAACTGCTACGGTGCCTACACATTGGACAATGCGAACCACTGGAACGACACCACGATCCCCATGAGCTTCACTCGCGGGACAAACTTTGGTGGCGCACGCGAATACTGGCAGGCCGGTGGTGATACGTCGGTCGCATGGGATACGAAGGGCAACGCCTACTTCTCCTGTCAAGTGTTCATGCGTGGCCCTGGCGCGTCGAATAACCCCGACCAGTCAAGTGCTTTCTACGTCTTCCGCTCGACGCAGAACAATGGTGCTTCCTGGAACTTCCCGGGTCGCCCAGTTGTTGAACAATTCACTACCACCGGCTTCCCATTCCTGGACAAGCAGTACATGACGGTCGATAACCACGTTGGTAGTCCTTACCAGGACCGCGTCTATGTGACCTGGACCACCTTCGCGGCAGACGGCAGTGCCTATATCTTTGAAGCGTACTCGAATAACTATGGTGAGAGTTTCAGCGCACCCGTTCTCGTCAGCTCCACAAGCTCGCTCTGCGTCAACACTTTTGGAGCAGGAACCCTTCATGGCCCCTGTAACGAGAATCAGTTCTCGAACCCCTTCACGGGTTCCGACGGAGCACTCTACGTTGTCTACGCCAACTTCAACAACTCACTGAGCAGTGCTACCGACAACCACAATCAGTTCTTGCTCTCGAAGTCAACCGACGGTGGTGTTAGCTTCAGCTCCCCGGTTTTGGTTGCAAACTACAACGATCTCCCGGACTGTGCCACATACCAGGCTGGACAGGATGCCGGACGTGCCTGTGTGCCAGAGAAAGGCTTGTCCACGAACTCTGTCTTCCGCGCCGCCAACTACCCATCAGGTCAGGTCAATCCAAAGAATTCGTCTCAGGTAGTGGTAACATTCGGCTCCTACATCAGCAAAGACTCGAATCCATCGAACGGCTGTGTACCTTCCGGCTTCGCTGGCGACGGAATTAACACGTACACTGGCGTAAAGACAGCGGGTGCTTGTAACAACAAGATCCTCGAGAGTGTTTCCACGGATAGTGGTGCGAGCTTTAACGGGACCGTAACGGATCCGACAACGCTCACGGTTGTTAGCTCGGCTCCTGGTCAGGCGAAGACCGATCAGTGGTTCCAATGGTCAGCCTTCTCGAATTCAGGCAAACTCGCCGTCTCTTACTACGACCGCCAGTACGGCACCGACGAGACAACAGGAAACATGGACTTCAGCCTTTCCGGTTCGATAAATGATCCCACCGTGTTCGGCGTGGTGAGGGCAACCTCTAGTTCCATGCCGCTCCCAACGGAGTTTCCTGATGCCCAGGGTAACAGTGTTTTCTTCGGCGACTACACCGGACTCGCCGCAGCCAACAACACTGCCTACCCAATCTGGAGTGATACTCGCAATAAAGACCTCGTTCTCTGCCCCGGCTCTGGCGCACCCGGAGTACCGCCTCAGGTCTGTAGCTTTAGTGAGCCAAGTGGCATCATTGCTAATGATGAGGATATCTTCATGGCCAAAGTATCCATCCCTTAAAAGGGAATCGCATCCAGTTCCACCTTTCCCGTAGTTTTGAGGAATGAAACAGCGGTGGCGGCCTGAGGCCGCCACCGCTGTTTCATTCCTCAACACTATTTCCCATCCTTTTTCCCAGCCTTAACCCAGGTAATTTGTTTTCCGTTTAAACCAATACGTTTGAAAGAGTGCCACGCCTCATCTTTCGGCCCAAAAATCTGCTCAAGGGCTTCTGCAACTAAAATGAAGGCAACGTCATCTCGATCTTCAAGCGTGTCAGGTAGCTTCTCTGCCAGTTTTCTAAGCAGCACTCCCCACGGTATGCCTCGACCATGTAGCTGTGCCATGATATCGTTATTATTGCGCAAAGCGACAATCGCGTTGTTTTTGTAGACGGCAAGCGTGTCTATTGTTTCACTTTCCATGCTGTTGTAGCTTGTTGTCTCGTCTTCGTTTGTGGCAGGAAAAGCAGTTTGCTGGTCTAGTATGTTGGATAAGGCATGCTGGAATTTGTCTTTTAACGTGTGAGCAAAAGTATCTACTTCCGCCTCGCAATAGTGTGGGTCCAGTGGGCTATACAGACACTCGAAGGATAAGACACGGATAGAGACGGGATAAGGGGTGCCACCTACGGAACTCCAGAAAACGCCTTGACCGGGGATGGGTTCGTTCAAGAGGACGCTGAGAATATCTTCGCTAAAATGGGCGTTGGCCTGCTGGACGTTTCTGAGATCGGTAGTAGATAAGAGGTGAAAAATAAACCAGTTGTCGCCCTGACTCAGGATATCTATGGGAATGCTGCCCGGTTGTTGCGTGATGAGCAGCGCACCAAGATCGTATTTGCGGCCCTCTTTGACCCAGGCGATATAGGGTTCGGCAGCCGAAGAGCGTTCGTTTAGGACAGATTGTGCCTCTTCTATCACAGCAATAGTCGGGATTGTTTTTGGTTCAGCCTCGGTAAACTCTTTCTGGTTGCGATCAAAAATGCGCCGCAAAACAAGCCCTGAAAGAATGAGGGCCTGCGCTCCACGCATCTGCGACACATCGACAATGCAGAGCTTCCCTTCGGAGAGGGCATAGATGAGCATGTCCATGAATTGGCTGCTTTTATCGTGCAGCATATGCACAATAGTGGTCATATTGCCACGAGCAGCAAGAGCTTCGACCTCTTGTTGCCGACTTTCCAGACCAATGAGATTACTGATTTCGTCCAGTGGTGTTTGATTGCCGCCCTGTGGCAAAATCATTTGTTCTGATGATCGAGAATAAGCTGGCCCATTCAACCAATTCACGATAAACTTGAACCCAACCGGGGCTGATAGGTTTGCCATCCTCATTGTTTCGAATTCTTGGGCTTAATTTGCTCAGATCTTGCACGTCTAAATAAGCCATCATTGCGCCGAGTGCGGTACGAGGGGAGCCATCAGGATGAAATTGTTTCGCGCTTAACGTGGAAATCTTCGTGGTGGGTGTCACAGCTTCTAGGCAGTATTCTCGGTTGCTGGAGTCAACAATGCGAATGATTTGGACGAGAAAGGGATCGAATTGCAGACTGATATTGCTGCCGTCGGTTGCTACCAGTGACATGGAAGTGGCGTTGCGTGTATAGATAGGGCGAATTTCGCTGCGTAAGAGGCGAATCTCGTCACGCAGTTGCTCTAAAAGACCCCGGTCAGCCACTATACTTTCCACAATTTCCTGCTTGAGCTGACTATAGCTTTGTGACTCGATCATTGTTCTCTCTCACACTATTGGTCCGACACACTTCCTGTGACAAGCAGGGATGCAAGGGGCAGCCGCCCCTTGACTGGGTTCTAGGATAAGTTTGATAGAGACTTTAGGCCAATGGCCTCGGGATGCAAGGGGCCGCCGCCCCTTGACTGGGTTCTAGGGCTGCGTCCTAGTCACCCTTTCCCTGCCGCCGAAGGCGGCCTAGCAAAAAGGTGGGATTGTTCTTACAATACTGTAAATTTATCTGGATGTATCGTAACATCACAAGAGCTTATTGGCAATATTTAACACACCAGAAGAGGTATCCAAGCGCAATACTCGCTTCAACTTTGTCGAAGGTATTATGGGAGCAGTATCGTCTACTCTGCGACGATCTTTTCGCGCAGCTTGAGCTGCCGAAGCTGGCGATTTGCAATGCAGGGAATTGGCCCAGCTATTATGACGCTATGCTTTCGTTTCTCGCGTTGCCGCAACCACCTCTTCCAGGAAATGATGCCGGGTCTTGAGCGGCACCCCGCTGCCATGTTTACGTAGCATAACCATTTCGGCGGCAATACTTAGCGCGATCTCGTCGGGCGTTTCCGCGCCCAGGTCCAGTCCAATCGGCGCATGCACCTGCTCCAGCCTTTCACGTGCCACACCATCTTTGAGCAAGTCACGGAAAATATTCTTGATCTTCCCCTGGCTACCAATCATCCCTACATACCGTGCGTCCGTTTCCACCGCGGCCCGTAGCGCGTTCTTGTCCATTTGATGGCCACGCGTAACAATGACGATCCAACTCGCCTCGTCAGGTTCCATATCGCGTATCGACTGTGGAATATCGCCAAAATTCACCTGCACCTGTTCACCAAACATTTGCGGATCAGCCAGGTCACGCCGGTCATCTATCACCACAATACGAAAATCTAAAGGTGCTGCCAACCGCGCCAACGCCTGCGCCACATTGCCAGCCCCTGCGATAATCAAGCGCGGCTCAGGATGCAACACTTCGATAAACAACTCTAATGTGGCCCCACAACTGCCGACCGCCTGGTCAGCATCCAGGTGGACATGCACAATTTGCGAACGACTCTCCCGCAGGGCCTTTATTGTCTCCTGTGCCACCTGCTTATCCACGTGCGCCCCAGAAAAACTGCCACTGGTCGAGCCATCTGCCCGAACCAGCATCTTCGTCCCCACTCCACACGGTGCCGCCCCAATCGTCTTCACTACCGTGGCAACGGCAATCCTTTCACCCCGCTTCAATAAAGCCTGTATCTCATTATACATAGCTGTCGTGTTCATCGCTTTTCCCTTTATGCCGCAGCGCACACACTACTCACACTGCGTAAACATAGCAGTACTCAACCGTTGAGTATGCTAGATGTTATTATTGTATAACAGAATCGCAGCCCAGGGTTATTCCAATTGACCTCAGCAGGATCACTCTGTCCCAAGGCTTCTCACAAGGTGCATATAGGCAGGAGAATCCTGTCGTTCCCCTGTCGAACCACCTCACTGTTTGCTTGCTTGTTTCCCCGAAATATGCTATACTTTTCCTGAGGTACCACAAGGCACACTGTGTTAGAACCCGTAGCACCCACCGAGGTCTCTCTCACCATCATCCCCTGGCCGGTCAACCAACAAAAGGCAGTGTCACAAATGTCCGAAGTCCCATAGTCGTCAAGTTAAGGCAGGGAGAGGCGGTCACTCGTAGGGGCGGGAGTGGTGTTGATGAGGGGTAGGGACCCTTGTGGTCGCCCGTGGGTGGCACCCTGTCTGGGGGACAGGTAATATGGCTGCGAAGGCACCCACTCCCAAGGCCGCTTCGTTGCCAGTGCCTCTGTCCTTAACTTGACACATATGGGTCGCAAATGTCCGAAGTCACAAATGTCCTACTCATCCCAACCATCCATAGTTTTCATTGTCACAACCATTACCAAATCCCAAGCATTATCCTATCGGATGCAAACTGAGAATTGGGGGTCACAAATGTCCCATCCCTCATAACGTCTCCTGCATTTTTCTCTCGGACGCCATACCATTGAAAATTGGGGGTCACAAATGTCCCAACGATCACAATGTCCCAAGCAGCAGAACGCTAGCGCAGCAGGCAGCAAAAAGACTTTTGAGAAACACTGCTGTTTGTCTGTCTGGCCAGTCATTGACATATCACTCGCTCTTTTGCTACAATGCACACGACACCATCAGCGTAAGCGTGAAAGAGTTGGGTAGAAGACGAATAGAGGTGGATATCATGCCGCAGGATGCCATCAATCAGATCATTAACGTAGAGCAGTTAGCATACATGACCCTTCTTGCTGTGCAGCAGGAAGTTGGGATTGCCCAGCGTACCCTCGAGCAATATCAGGTGCTCTTGGGCATTGAGCCGAACTGCCTTCATATCGGCACGCGCAGCCTCGCTATTTTGCCGGAGGTGCTAGTCAACGTGGAGCAATGTAAGCAGTATCCCGTGTTACTTGCCCACCACAAGTCAAGCGTTACTCCGCAAGCAAGCGACTAAATAGGAGAAAGCCGATGGAGACCACCATAACGAACCCTTCTCGTTCCCATGCCACATCTCAGAACGCCTCCTTCCCCATTGTGGGCATTGGAGCCTCTGCTGGTGGATTAGAAGCCTTCACGGAATTGCTACGGTACCTGCCCGACGATACAGGTATGGCCTATGTTCTGGTACAGCACATGGATCCCGCGCACCCCAGTCTGCTGGCTCACTTGCTAACTCGCACTACGCACATGGACGTAGACGAAGTCAGTGAGGGCATGGTCGTCGAGGCTAACCATGTTTACGTCATTCCCCCCAACACCGATATGACGCTTGCGCAGGGCATGCTTGTCCTTGTCCCCCAAACCAAAACCGATGGGCTGCACCTGTCCATTGATACCTTCTTGCGTTCGTTAGCCAAGAGCCAGGCCGAGCGTGCCATTGGCGTAATTCTTTCAGGTTCGGCTTCCGATGGCACACTCGGCCTTCAGGCTATCAAGGCGGAGGGAGGAATGGCGTTGGTCCAGGATGCCCACTCTGCTACCTATTCCAGTATGCCCCAGAGTGCCATCGCTGCTGGCATCGCTGACTTTATCGGATCGCCTGAAGAGATCGCCAAGGAACTTACTAGGATCAGTTCCCATCCGTATGTTCACCTGTTGCCGGAGGATGTGGCGGCAGCCGAGGCGGCCGAGGCGGCGGCCCCACGCCAGCAGAAACAAGCGGTACCCGAGGAAGAGCAGGCGTTCCAACAGATTCTCCAGGTGTTGCGCGAGCGGACGGCTGTGGATTGGACAGCATATAGGTCCACGACGCTCAAACGGCGTATCTACCGGCGCATGGTGTTGCAACAGATTGACACCTTTGTTGAGTACCTCAGTTTTCTCTCCGCCCATAAGCCTGAGGAAGAAGCCCTGTATCAAGACTTGTTGATCGGCGTCACTAGCTTTTTTCGCGATCCAACAAGCCTTGCTATCCTGGTTGACGAGATCTTTCCGCGCATGCTGGATACGAAATCCACCCTAGCTCCCATCAGGGTCTGGGTTCCAGGCTGTGCAACTGGCGAGGAAGTCTATTCCTTGGCGATCAGCTTGCTAGAGTTTTTGGAGGCACGCTCGCTCACACTTCCTATCCAACTCTTTGGTACAGATCTCAATGTGCATGCGATTGAGCACGCCAGAGTAGGTATCTACTCTCCAGCCGCGGTCGCTCATCTCTCCCCTGCACGTCTGGAGCAGTTCTTTCAGCGCGTCAATGACAAATACCAAATCAGTAAGTCCATTCGCGACCGCTGCGTGTTCGCCCAACACAATGTCTTTAGTGATCCCCCCTTCGCCCGGCTCGATCTACTCTCGTGTCAGAATCTGCTCATTTATTTGAAGCCCGAGGTCCAGAAAAAGGTCATCCAGACCTTTCACTATGCGCTGATCCCCCACGGCTTTCTCCTGCTGGGACCTTCCGAAACCATCGGGACCGCCACGGATCTCTTTGGGCCTGTTGGAGATCACAAGCAACAGGTCTATGTCCAAAAAACGACGAGTTCGCGTCCCGTCTTCGTCGGGAAAGCTCGCCAGTCGAAACAAGGCGCACCACTCGACCCGCGCGAGGAGAGCAACACCATGCCGTTCGAAAAAGCTGTCAAGGAGTTTGATCTCCAAAAAGAGACGGAGCGTCTGCTCGCTGGTTATGCTCCCGCCAGTGTGGTAGTCGACGCGGAGATGGAGATCCTGCACTTCCGCGGACATACCAGTCTCTACCTGGAACCGACAACAGGGCGCGCCAGCCTCAATCTCTTTAAGATGGCCCGTGTGAGCCTGGGGCTTGAACTGCGCTCTGCTATTTCTAAAGCCCGAAAAAGTGGACTGCCCGTGAAAAAAGATGGCATTCTGCTCAGCGAGCCAGGCACCCTCCGCGACCATGCTGTGGCCATAGAAGTGATCCCTTTGCATTCCCCTTCCAAGGATATCTACTTTTTGATCCTCTTTGAAGAAAGTGCCTCCTCATCTCTTAGACCAATCGAAAAGCCTGCGGTGAGGGCGAAGCGTGGGGTCAGAGAGCGGCATATCCAGCAGTTGGAGCAGGAGCTTGCGGCAAGGAGCGAGGAGATGCGCGCCATCGTTGAGGAGTTGGAGACCACCAACGAGGAATTGCAATCGGCTAACGAGGAAATTCTCTCCAGTAATGAGGAGTTACAAAGCCTCAACGAAGAACTGGAGACCTCCAAAGAAGAAATACAGGCCAGCAATGAAGAACTCCTCGTCATCAATCAGGAACTACATATGCGCAATGACCAACTGCAAGAGGCCCGTGGGTACGCGGAGGCCATTGTGGAAACTATCCGCGAACCGCTCCTCGTCCTGGACGAAGGTCTGCGTGTGCAGAGCGCGAATCGGGCCTTTTATCAAAGCTTCCAGGTCACACCCACCGATACAAATCAGCACCTGCTCTTCGAGTTAGGCAACGGCCAGTGGAATATTCCTTCCTTGCGCACTCTATTGATGGAGGTTCTTCTCACCAATCGCGTGCTCACCGATTATGAGATCGAACAGACGTTTCCTGGCATTGGCCACAAAACCATGCTGCTCAACGCCCGTAGTATGGAACACGGTCCGCTCATCCTTCTGGCCATAGAAGACATTACCGAACGCAAACGGACTCTGTTAGAAAACCAGCAACTCTTGGTGCAACGTGAGGAATTTATGGCCATTGCCAGCCACGAACTGAAAACGCCTGTCACCAGTATTAAAGGCTATGCACAGTTGCTGCACACCCACTTTGACAAAGCTGGTGATGTTCGCTCGGCAGACATGCTAGCAAAGATGGAGACGCAGATCAATAAGCTCATCACCCTGATTGGCGAACTGCTGGATGTCACTAAAATTGAGGCCGGGCAACTGCCCTGGCGCAACACTGACTTTGACTTGGATGCCCTCGTGCGAGACATCGTTGAGGAGATGGTGCACACCACAGATCGACACCAGATTCGCATCCAGGGAAATATCTCTTCCCCAGTCTACGGCGACCGTGAGCATATCGGTCAGGTGGTGACCAATCTGCTCTCCAATGCCATCAAATATGCTCCCCAGGCCGATAACATCCTGGTGAAGCTGCGCGCGGACGCAGACGCCGCCACGGTTGGCGTGCAGGATTTTGGTATTGGCATCGCCCAAGAAAAACAGGCACACGTCTTTGATCGCTTCTTTCGCGTCTCTGACCCTGAACACGAGACCTTCCCTGGTCTAGGGCTTGGCCTCTATATCTCGGCTGAGATCGTTAAACGACAGGGTGGACGAATGTGGGTGGAAAGTCGTCAGGGCGCAGGCTCCACCTTTTTCTTTACCGTTCCGTTCGCACCGCTTTCCACATCCAGCACAGTTCAGCAAGAAGGAGCAGAACCACATGTCTAAAAAAATACTCATCGCCGATGACGATCCAGGGATTGGTGACATGTTGCAAATGATGCTCGAAGAGGCTGGCTACGACGTTGAAATTCAGGAAGATGGACACGCTGTCCAGCAGATGCAACGCCCCTTCCCTGACCTGCTGTTCCTGGATATCCGCCTCTCTGGCACGGATGGTCGCTCTATTTGTCGCTATCTCAAAAGCCAGGAGACAACCCACACTCTTCCGATCATCCTCCTCTCTGCCGATAAAAGCATACGCAAGATAGCCAAAGAAGCCGGAGCCGACGGCTTTCTAGCAAAACCGTTCGAGATGGATGAGATGCTAGCCCTCGTCGCAACCTATCTAGGCAACGCATAAGAGCCACACTTTCACCCTCCCCATTACCCCTTTTCCCACCCTCAAAAAGAATATATCGATAACGGCGAACTTGACAGAATATGCCAAGGCTTGTATAATAAATTAGAACAAAATTTCAAATTAGAAGAACAGGAGCGTCAAATGAGTGACCATATGAACAGGCAGGAACGTGAGGAGCAGCGTCCCCGTACCTTCAATCCCAACGAACATGTCATGCAGTTGAAAAGTAGAGAAGGCTCAAAAGACTATCTGCCCGTCCAGTGGCGCCTCGTTTGGTTTCGCGAGATGTGTCCGCAAGGCACCATTGACACCGAAGAAGTCGTAGTTGATCTCGACCGCGAAATGGAAGAGGAAGGCTTTGTCTGGAACGCCGAGAAGCGGCGCAGCGAGAAAGTCATCAAACGCGCAAAGGGCTATGCTCGTTTCCGCGCCATCGTGACCGACGGCAAAGGTGGACGAGCAACGGGTACGAAATCGGAATGTGCTGCCTCATTCCCGGATTACATCGAGAAAGCCGAGACTGGCGCTATAGGCCGTGCCCTCGCCGCCTTAGGCTATGGCACCCAGTTCGCCCCCGAATTTAACGAGGAGCATCGTATCGTCGATAGCCCTGTGGAGCGCACTGCCACTTCTGGCGAAAGCAATGCTGTCAATACCGCCAACGCTGCTAATACCATCAATAGCAACGGCAATGGACGCAAAGCCATCGTCACGGTGCGCCCCTTGGCCGCCAATACGAACGGCAACGGTCATCAAGCCACTTCAGCACCTACCGAAATTGCTCCCGACGCGCCCGTCACCGAACAGCAATTGATGAGTATCCACAAACTATGTGAACATCTCGGCAAGGCCGAACCAGAGCATGTCGAAACCATCAGCTTTGCCAGTGCGAAAGAACTTATTGCTCAACTCAGTCAGGAGTACCGGCAGAGCCGCAATAAAGCCTCCTAGAAAGCGACAGTACCTATCATGACTTCAGCTCAGCTTGAACATGCCCACAAACGTATGCAACAGAAATGGTTTGATCTGGCGATGGCGGAGCAGCGGGGAGTCTCTGTAGCAGTCCTTGAACGCATGTATAATGCCTACATTCTAGCCGTGGAAGAGTACAATCGTTGCGCGACCGAATACCAGCGTACCACTGATCCCGTACCGGTCAAACAAAGAAAACTGGCTTCCTAATCATACCCAAGGGGAGTATGGTGCAGACAAAGATTTTTGCCTGCACCATACTCCCCTCAGGGATTTCTCCTTTTCCTTCTCCTGTGATATACTCCAGATTAGACGCGAAACCTGCGTACTTACCGTTCCCGGTGTTACCTATCATGACGCGCTATCTTCTCTGAGCGGAGGAACGACAATGCCAAATTGCGCATTTTGTGGAGCCGAACTAGCCAACAATGCTCGCTTCTGTAGCAACTGTGGAAAGGTACCCAACGCAATAGCCGAGCAAACTCCCAAGATGAGAGTTTCTCCCATGCAGAGCGTTCCAACACCGCTCCACCAGCCAGCAACTCGTGCTGACGAAGCGCAGCAACGCCCACTTCTAGCCGATAATGTCTTGCCAGGAAAACCACTCGGTGGACAACCACCCATTGGCAACATGCCTCAAGCAGCAGCACCTTCTACTCTATCCACCCTGGCTCCTGCGCAGAGACCCCCATTTGGCGGAAACCAACCGTCTCCAACCAATGGCACACAAGCCCCCCCGCGCATGCAACCATCTGGCTCTAATCCACCTCTATCCGGCTCACAACCCCCAAATCAAGGCCAAAGGCCAAATTGGCTAGGCAATATTCCCCCACGTTGGGCTATCATTGGCCTCGTTATCATTATTGTCGTCGCCAGTGGTCTTGGCATTCTCACAGCCGTAGCTCATCTACACAGCACGCCAACCAACGCGAGCACACCGTCAACCCAGACAAATCCTGCTTGCCCCAACCAGCACAGTGCCACCTGTAAGCCCCAGAAAAACAGCAAAACACCGGTTGCCAGTGTCAGCGCGGTAAACCTGCTCTTCTCCGGAGCCGTAACTGGTCGCTTGACCTCTCCCCACATCACCAGTTGTGGCGCATCCGGTTCAAACTATGATCTCAATGTTCAAGGGAAAGTCGGTGGGACACAGTACAATCTCGTCTTCAGGATTACTGCTTACAAAGGGGCTGCTACATACAATACCGGACAGATCTTCAGTGCCCTCACCCAACAACCCACTTCCCTCACCGCCTCCTGGGGTAATACTGGCAATTCACCCGCTACCGCCACCATCAATAGCAAATCTGGCACACTGGCGATTACCGACACAGGCGCACTCAATTCTGTGCGCATTACAGGAAACTGGACATGCGCCTGATAAAGTTGACAATTCCTCCCTCTTCCTGATACCCTATTGATACCCAACGAATACAGTCGTTAGCATAGACAAAGGAGCAATCACTACCATCACTTGCTCCCCCTGTTCCTCTTGTGAAGGAGACTCTTATGGGCCAGCCTCTCAGCGGCATTCGTGTCCTGGACCTCACTCGTCTACTCCCCGGTGCCTACGCCTCGCAAATAATGGCGGACTTTGGCGCCGACGTCATCAAAGTTGAAGAACCGGGGACAGGCGACTATGGACGCTTTATGCCACCGCGTGGCCCAGGTGGCATGAGCCTCTTCTTCGTCGCGATCAACCGCAATAAGCGTAGTATCACCCTCAACCTCAAAAGCGAGCAGGGACGCGAGATTTTTCAGCGTATGGTTCGCCAGGCCGATGTGGTGCTGGAAAGCTTTCGTCCCGGTGTAATGGAACGTCTGGGCCTTGGCTATGAACAACTGAAGGAGCTTCAACCTGGCATTATCTATTGCGCCATCAGTGGCTATGGGCAGGACGGCCCCTATCGTCTTCGCGCCGGTCATGACCTGAACTACGCTGGTTACGCTGGCCTCCTGCACTATAATCGTGGTCCACACGGTGAGCCCGCTATGCCACCAACCCAACTGGGCGATCTGGCAGGAGGCAGTTACATGTCCATCATCGGCATTCTGACGGCCCTGGTTGGACGTGCCCAAACTGGCGTTGGGCGCAAAATCGATGTCTCCATGACCGAAGGCATAATGTCACTTCTGCCGCTCGCCACCGCTTCCTACCTGAATACCAGCAAAGCTCCACGACCCGGTCACTCCACCCTCGATGGCGGTCTGCCCTGCTACAATATTTATGAAACCAAAGATGGCAAGCATGTCACCCTGGCGGCCCTGGAGCCAAAGTTCTGGCACACTTTTTGTACACACGTAGGGCACCTTGAACTGTTGCCTTTCCATTTTCCCGTTGGCCCAGGCGAGCGAGAACAAGCCATGGATATGCTGCGCGCCATTTTTAAGACCAAAACACGCGACGAGTGGGTCGCCGAACTGGGCGAAACCGACGCCTGTGTTGGCCCCGTCTACAGTATCGACGAGGCCTTGAACGACCCACATGCCCAGTCCCGTGGCATCAGTATCAACAGTGGAGTCGAAGCGGAGCCGTTTCAAACGATGCCCAGCTTCCCCCGTATCTCTGATAACGTGCTTGAGCAACGCTATGCCCCGCCCACCATCGGCGAGCATACCACTGAACTTTTGCACGAGGCTGGCTATAGTGATGCTGAGATTGCACAATTCACCGCAGGAGGAGCCCTATGAATGCACAACAAACGCTTGCACAAGCTGAACAGTTAATGGAGCAATACCTGGCTGACTTGCAAGCCATCGTCAATATCGACTCCGGCACCTACACCAAATCTGGCATCGACCGCGTCGGCGCCTATCTACAGGATCGCTTCCAGGACTTTGGTTTCTCTACAAACTTTGATCAGCAAGAAAAATTTGGTAATCACCTCGTCGCGACCCATAGCGGTACCGCGCCCAGGGGTTCCCACATCCTGCTCATCGGCCATATTGATACCGTCTTTCCCGTCGGTGAGGTGCAAAAACGCCCGTTCGCCATCAGCCAGCAAAACGGTGGACGCATCGCCACAGGCCCCGGCGTACTAGACATGAAATCGGGCGTACTGATCGGCATGTACGCTCTGCATGTGCTCATCGCTTCTCAACAGGCACACTACCAGCGCGTCACCTTCGTTTGCAACAGCGACGAGGAGATTGGTTCGCCCAGCAGCAAGCCCTTAATTCAAGATCTGGCCCAAAAGGCCGATGCCGTAATCGTGCTCGAACCAGGACGTGCCAAAAGCACTGTCGTTTCCTCGCGGCGCGGCTCCGGTCAGTATCGCGTCGAAGTCCATGGCATCTCCGCCCATGCTGGCGTCGAACCGCAGCGCGGACGTAACGCCATCCTTGAGCTATCCTACCAGGTGCAAAAAATGCAAGCCCTCAATGGCACCGTTCCCGGTACAACGCTCAGTGTCGGCATCATTCATGGCGGCGAACGCACCAACGTCGTTCCCGACTACGCTTACTTTGACATGGATGTACGTGCCAGCGACAAAGCCGGTATCAAAGCCATCGAAGCCGCCATGCACAAAATTACCAGAGAGCATGCCTTGCCGGATACAAAAATCACCCTCACGGGCAGCATGTTGTCGATGCCTTTTGAACGCAACAAGCGCAACGCGCACCTCGTCCAGTTAGTCAAAGAGGCTGGCAATGAGCTTGGCTTGAAGATCGAGGATGTCGGCAGTGGTGGTGCCTCCGACGCCAATAATACTTCTGCCGTTGGCACACCCACCATTGACGGCCTGGGTGCTGGCGGTGGCCTCGCCCACAATCCCGGCGAGTTTATTGAACTCGACTATCTCCCCACCCGTATCGCCTTATTGTCCGGCCTGATACAACACATGAGCAAGTGATGGAACTCAATGACAAAAGTTGGCAAACACTCTATCCATGACCTACCCATTAACGATATCACCAACCTGGGCGCGTTCGCGCAGCAGGTGCAGTTGGAGGCACAGGCGCGTGGTGAAACACTTCCTCCACCTGTGCGCCTCCATATCGGTGAGCCGAGCTTTCGCACACCCGCGCACATTCGACTGGCTGCCAGCCAATCCATCGCCGAAGAGCCACTTCCCTATGGTCCTCCGCCGGGCTGGCTCTGGTTGCGGGAATTGATCGCGGAGAAAATCGCGCGCGTCAACGGCTATACCATCAAACCGCACCAGACCGCCGTAGCGATTGGTGGCACCGGGGCCATTCTGGCTACGCTAATCGCCACCGTCGGCCTCGGCGATGAAGTCCTCATTTCTGACCCCTGCTGGCCTCAATATCGTATGCAGATTGCCTGTTGTGGCGCGACCGCTGTCCACTACCCACTCGACCCTCTCAACGAATGGCTGCCCGATGTTGCCCAATTAGAGCGGCTTGTCACTCCACGCACCCGTTTGCTGATCATCAATAGTCCCGGCAACCCTACGGGAGCTGTCTTCCCCGCTCAGTTGGTCGCTGACCTGCTGGACTTTGCGCGTCGCCACGACCTCTACCTGCTTTCCGACGAATGCTACGACGAACTTGTCTTTGAAGGTCAACACGTCAGTCCCGCTTCACTGCTCACTCCCGCTGAATTCGAGAGCGGACGGGTTATCTGCATCTATACCTTTTCCAAAACCTATGCCATGACCGGCTGGCGTATTGGCTACCTCACCACTGGCACTCCGCTGTTGAAAACCATCATTGCTGTGCTCGATGCTAGCAGCTCAAATGTCAGCATCATCGCGCAGCGAGCGGCTCAGGCAGCGTTGACAGGCCGACAAGACTGCGTCCTTGAGATGAAGGATATCTATCGTCGCCGCCGTGACGTGACGGTACACCTCCTGAAAGAAATGGGTCGCTACGTCTATACGCCGCACGGTGCCTTTTACGCCCTCGTCGATGTCACCAGTCCTCACGGGATAGCACGCCGAGGTCGTCAATTTGCCTTCGACCTGTTGCGCACTCGCAATGTCACAGTAGCTCCTGGCAGTGCCTTCGGCTCAGTTTCCGACCACTATGTACGCGTCTCGCTCGCGGTCTCCGATGAAGAGATTGAGCGCGGTCTCAGGGAGATTTGTGCCTTCGCGGATCAATGAGGAGGAATTCTTACTTATAAGCCACGACGCCATAGGCTTCTGGTCGTCGTACCACGCGTGCAAATCCAGCTTCTTGCAGCCGTTTGAGCACGCCCCGCGTTACCGTACCACTTGACTTACTATTGAGGTCGCCGATGTAGTGGAAAAGACGTCCTCCGCGCTTGAGCACACGGTACAATTGTTGATAAAACACCCCCCCGTACAATTCACCGGCCAGGCTAAAGACAGGTGGGTCATGCACGATACAGCTAAAACTCTCATCCGCGAAAGTCGGCACAACCTCAAATGCGTCACCCATTACCTGCTGAATCTTGGGATTATCAAAAAGGCCTTGTGACCACGGGTTGAGCCGCGCAATCTGTTGCGCCCCCGCGTCAAGCTCAATGGTAATGACCTGCTCAGCCGTTTTAGCCGCCTCTATCGCCGTATAACCCAGACCTGTCGCGGTATCCAGTACCCGACCTGTGATGGGGGCGAGAGTTGCCATCTTCTTGCGCGTATCCTCCATCGGGTCGGTATCGACGATGCGATGCATGGTAAAGCCCGCGATCAACATACTGGGCGTGCCTCTGGTGGGTAATAGACTACAGACGCGATTGGTGTCTTCCGAGAACACCTGTATCGACTTGATGGCGCCATCCGCCACCACAAAGCAATTGGACGATGCTTTTTTTATCTTCTCAACCTGCTGCCAATTGATCTGTTCCCCGCTCGGAAAAAGCACACCATTGGCATCTACCTGCACTTTTACCGTGGAAAGCCCCAGATCAGGGGAAATCTCAACGCTCTGGAGCCCTTTTTTGCGAGCCGCCAGCAACGGCTCTGCCTGCACAAAGGATAAAATGATGGGATACCTCATAAAAATTGCTCCATCATCCTATACCGCCGCGTAGAGGATTAGGCCATCGGGGTTCTGCTGCTGCTCGACCTGTCCACCCAGGCGCATATATTCGAGATGTGAAAGCGTCTCGGCGACCGCCATACGCTTGGCCTCGTTGCTCTTTAGACGTTGTCCAAACAATTGCACGGCCAGTTGATAGGCGTGTTGCGGTCGGCTATCCAGCAAAGTCAGAATCTCCTCTTCACGCTGCCCATGATGCTCGATGATCTCGGCGACGCGCCCAGCCAGGTCGTGAAATGGCTCACCATGCCCCGGCAGCACAATGCTCGCTGGCAACGCTGCAACTTTGCGCAGCGAGTCCAGATAATCGCCCAGCGGATTTTCACGGTCATATTCCGAATAGAGGCCAATATTTGGCGTAATACGCGGCAACACATGATCGGCGGCTAGAAAGACACCATCGCGCTCACGGAAGAGGCAGATATGCCCATCGGAGTGTCCCGGCGTCCAGATCACGCGGTACTGCTCGCCCACTAGATCGATAGTTTCCCCATCCTCAACCAGCGTAATCGCCTCGTGCGGCGGCACACTAATAATATCTTTGAACTGGTTAGGGCTGGCCTGTGAGAACCACGGCTCCGTGCCAGGCATGCCATGCCGCCGGAAAAATTCAGAGACCGTCGTGAAACGCTTCGCATCGAAATTCTTCCACATGAAGTCCATGCCGTCCGCGTCTATCGGGTGCATGTAGACCGTTGCCGCGCTGCGTTGGTGCAGTTCACCGGAAAGGCCGACATGGTCAGGGTGATCGTGCGATAAAACAATGGTGCGCAATGTATCAATCTGCACGCCCGCCCGTTGCAACCCCTCCGCGAAAGCCACACGGGCTTCCGGCATGCCCATACCCGCGTCCACTATCGCCCACCCATCGTTGCCAAGCAGGACGTACAAATTTACAGTTCTCAAGGGAAAGGGAATCGGTAAAGTAATTTTCCAGATACCAGCGGCGACCTCGCGCGCTTGTGGCAGCGGTTCCTGCTGCCAATTCTTCTGCGCGGGTCTCTGCTCTGGTGAAGGTTCTTGCATGAAGGGACTATCCTTTGTCATCGTGTAAGAGCTTAGCCCAAAACCGACCTGATGTCTCAACCCCGTGATGCCCCGCTCGCGTGATGCCCCACCCCGTGATGCCCCGCTCGCGTGATGCCCCACCCCCTGATGCCCACAAGGGGCATCACTACATTTTGAAAGCGGCGGGCATTCAGGTTTCCGGATAAGCTCTAAGTGGAATACAATTTGTAATGCTCTATTCTTTAATTGTATGGTCTAGGCCAAGTGAGTGTCAAATGGCTTGGGGGATAGATACAGGGTTTCTCAAACGTCTTGTAGTCTCGTGAGGTAGCGTTTTCCTGTTTGAGAGGTTGTGATGGATGGGACATTTGTGACTCCCAATGCTCAATGGTATGACGTCCGAAAGGAAAATGCTTGGGATTTGGTGATGGATGGGACATTTGTGACTCCAGTTCTCAGTAGTCTTGTATCCGATAGGATAATGCTTGGGAATTTGTGATGGATGGGATAATTGGGACATTTGTGACTTGGGACATTTGCGACCCATATGTGTCAAGTTAAGGACAGAGGAGATGGCAACGAAGCGGCCTTGGGAGCGGGTGTATTTGCAGGAGATGGGAAAACACTGCCAGACCCCACCCACGGGCGACCACAAGGGTCCCCATTACCTGTCCCCCGGACAGGGTGCACGCTCCACACCACTCCCGCCCCTACGAGATACGAGATACGAGCGCAGCCAGACCCCACCCACGGGCGACCACAAGGGTCCCCACCCTGCTCCACACCACTCCCGCCCACAAGGGTCCCCACCCTGCTCCACACCACTCCCGCCCCTACGAGATACGAGATACGAGATACGAGATACGAGAGGTCGCCTCTCCCTGCTTTTTTGTTGGTTGGGATGAGAATTTGGGATGATAAGGACGTTTGTGACTTGAGACATTTGTGACCTTGCTTTTTTGTTGGTTGAAGTGTTAGGGGATGATGAGAGAGAGCGACCTCGGAGGGAGGATGCTACGGGTTCTAACGAAGGGTACCTTGTGGTACTTCTAGGAGGAGTATAACATATTTCGGGGAAGCAAGCAAGGGGTGAAAGGGTGCGACAGACATTTGGAGATAAGGTCTGTCATCTTGAGCGCAGCGAAGGAACTCTCTGCCCGTCGAGCCAGATCCTTCGCTGCGCTCAGGATGACAACTTGCGCTCAGGATAACACCCCGGACACCACGTCAGTCCGCTCATGGGCAGTCTTCTCTCCAAACGTCTGAGGGTGCGACCGGGGAATGATTACTGCTGGGTGCAACTTTTGAGAGGCTCTGGGGGAAAGCTAATGCGCACTGTGTGCTTTGGCTTTCCCCGTGTCATTTAACCCGATCTTCTGCATGCTACACGCCCAAAACTTTGAAGGCGAGATGACGACCTTTTTTCTGGGCAATGGCTAAGGTAAACCAGAGTGAAGTAAGGGTATCAAGCAATCCATTCTGCTCACTGCCGCCGAGATATATTGGACGTAGGCCTACATCTGCGATCAGTTGCGCGACTTTTGTTTGGGTTGCGTCGTCTGGTCCACAGTAGAACAGGTCGGCTTGTACTCCATCGAAGGTTGGTTCAGCGAAGTTTTCCCAGCCTAACGTATTGAATGCCCGGTAGATATGTGCCTGTGGGGCATACTGCTGGATAGAGGTGAGATTATGCATGGCATCTTGTCCCATACGATTTGCTGCATCGATAATGATGCGACCATTGAGTTGCTCAGCATAGCTCTGAACCGTTGCGTCAACCGCACCTCCTGGTAATGCTATGAGCACAACGTCGGGATTTCCCTGTAGAGCATCCGCAATCGTGCCAATCACGGCACTTTCGCCCAGTTCAGCTCGTAGCTCTTGGGCATGCTTTCCTGCTGGGTCATTGACGCCAAAACGCACCTTATGCCCTGCCGCACTCCACTTTTTGCCTAGTGTGCCACCAATATTGCCTGCGCCGAGCACGGCTACGGTCAGTATTTCTTTTGCCATAGTTTCTCCTTCAAATCAATGAGTGAGGAAGGGTTTAAGATGTTATAGTGCCTCTTGCGCTCTGTTTGTTTTTCCTCACTTCTATCTGGGAGAACGTTTGGGTTCAAAGTTTTATTCCAATGTTGTAATATGTTAGTATTAAAAAGTATAATTGCAGTGCTCTGATGAGCTGCCGCCGAAGGCGGCAGGGGAGGGAGGGAAGACTAGGGCACAGCCCTAGAACCCAGTCAAGGGGCGGCGGCCCCTTGCAACCCTGCATGTGAGACGGCGGCAGAGGGGAGGGAGGGAAGACTAGGGCACAGCCCTCTATTACCTGTCCCCCGGACAGGGTGCAGCGCCTTGACCATAAGGTTGGGGAGTGGTGTGTGTAGGGACAAAGGGCGGATGTGGCGGTCGATGGGGGGCCTTGTGCTTGTCCTCGTCCTGTGGGAAGTCTCCGACCCCCACCAGGACAGGCACAAGGCCCCCGATACCTGTCCCCCAGACAGGGTGTCCACATCCCCTCGTCCCCCTGTCCCTACACACGCCGTTCTACCTTATTTGAAATGTATTGCCAGGGAAAGTGCAGCCAGATCGCTGAGAGAAAGCCTACACACGCCGTTCTACCTTATTTGAAATGTATTGGGCACAAGGCCCCCTCGTCCTCATCCCCTCGTCCCCCTGTCCCTACGCACATGGCGTAGCCGTTCCACCTTATTTGAAATGTTATTGGTCAATGGGCGGCGGCCCCTTGCGTCCTTGCTTGTCATATGGAGAAAAAATGAGTATTAGCGATAACAAACAGGAGGAACAATGAAAGATCATATAGATTGGGTTATTGAGGGGTGGAAAGAGGAGCGGTCGGACCTTGATATCGAGCCAATTGCTGTTATAAATCGTTTGGATCGATTACAGACCTACTTGCGTTCGGAGGTAGGCACGGTCTTCGAGCGCTTTGGGTTGACGGCTCCTTCTTTTGCTGTGATCGCCACATTGCGGCGTGTGGGCAAACCCTATCAACTTTCGCAACGTGCCTTGACGGATGCATTGCAACTGACGGGTGGTACCATCAGCGTGCGTATCGACCGACTCGAACGTGATGGCATCGTTGAACGCTTAGCGGATGAACACGATCAGCGCGGTGTCCTTGTGCGCCTGACGAAGATGGGCGAGCAGCTTTTCGATCAAGTTGCCCCGCTCCACCTTGCTAACGAAGATCGTCTGCTCTCGGCATTAAATGCGCAACAACGGGAACAGCTTGCCAGTTTGTTGCGTATTCTGCTCCTTAGCTTCGATCCCATTGCTCCAGAAGATCCACGCCATCCTGGGCGTTGGATTGGTGCATCACTGGCACCAGCACATCGTGCCAGGAAGATACGCCGTTCCAGCGGTCTTCCCGACGTTCTTGGACTGCTGGTGCAGAGCGTCGCTGTGCCAGGACCTGCTGCGGAGGCCGGATTGCAAGAAGGTGATCTGATCATCTCAGCAAACGGGGTGGAGATCAGAGCCATTGAAAGTTTGCATGAACAATTCTTATCTGCACGTAATCAGGCAATCAAATTGGAGGTTCTTCGTGGCTCAGAACAAAGGACTGTACTTCTACATCTAAATCCGTAAATATATCAGAAGTCATCATGCTGTGCCATACTACACCTTTTAACCTCGTATTTAGCGCGTGATTCCGCATGACAATTGCAGTTATCCACAACTTATCCACTTGTGTAAAAAAAATTGGTGGAAAACACCCTTTTCCCTTTTGGTGTTTTTCTGGTATAATGAAGTGGGGAGAAGTGGGGAAGAATGGTGAGTATATCCGGTGAGTGGGGAAAGAAGGTGAATATTTCCTGAAAGAAGAAGAACTTTCTGGAAATATCCGCAGACAAGAGCCACTGGATCGAGCCATTGGATAGGGCGTATATAAAAGGGCAAAGGTTTTGGATGTTTCTAGGCGAATACGAACATACAATTGACTCGAAAGGGCGTCTCGCGGTCCCCGCGAAGTTTCGCATACAAATGGACCAGGGCGCAGTCATCAGTAAAGGTATGGGAACGTGTTTATCAGTCTATACTACTGCGCGCTGGGAAGAAAAGTCGGCTGAATTGGTCGAGGGCAAGGCAAGCGACCAACTACGCGATTTTGAAAGACGCATCTACCCCAGTGCAAGCGAGATAGAACTGGATGGACAGGGACGCATGGTCATACCCGCCAAGCTCCGTACATATGCCAATTTAAGCAATGAAGTTACTGTAGCTGGTGTACGCGATCACATCGAAATCTGGGACCGCGCTACCTGGCAAACCTATCAAGAAAATTTGGAAGCTGGGGGGAATAGCATTCCCTTCTAAATGTAATTTAAAACGAATATACATAATACGATGCAAACACAACATGTGCCAGTGATGATGACAGAGGTACTCGCGTACCTACAGCCGCGACCCGGTGGTCACTACATCGATGGCACGTTAGGCGGCGGCGGTCACACCGCGGCAATACTTGCACAATCCGCTCCTGACGGCAAAGTCTTGGGCATCGACACCGATATGCAGGCCTTAGCAAGGGTGAAGGAACACCTTTCCGAGTCAGTGAGCAATGGGCGACTAGTGCTAGCACATGGAAATTTTGCTGAGCTGGCCCGTATCGTGAACGAGGCCGGTTTTGCGTCTATACAGGGCATTTTGCTCGATCTTGGCTTCTCATCGCACCAGATGGATAACCCCCAAAGGGGCTTTGCCTTCAGTGCCGATGGTCCCTTGGATATGCGCCTTGATCAGTCCCAAACCGTATCCGCGGCAGACCTGGTCAATAGCGAGAGTGAGCAAGCGTTGGCAGACATTTTCTGGCACTATGGCGAAGAGAAACGCTCTCGTCAGATTGCCCGGCGGATTGTACACGAACGTGCTAAAGGTGCTATTACCAGCACCGCCCGTCTAGCAGAAATTATAGCGTCTGGTGTGCCTTATAAATATGGTGCGATACATCCAGCAACACGAGCCTTTCAGGCTTTGCGTATCGCCGTAAATCATGAATTAGAGCGGCTGGAGACAGCTCTCCCGCAAATACTCGATATATTAAGCGCGACGGAGACTGATGAAAGTGGGAGAAGGGAAGCAGGCAGGATGGTCATCATCTCATTCCATTCTTTAGAGGATCGGATTGTAAAAGAGTTTATGCGACGTGAGGCAACAGATTGTATCTGCCCTCCGGGCATACCGGTATGTGTCTGTGGTCATAAGGCGCGATTACGCCTCTTGACTCGGAAACCGGCGGTACCTACCAGTGAGGAAGTTATCGCCAATCCCCGCGCTCGTAGCGCAAAACTACGGGCCGCTGAAATAGTTGTTGAGTCGTAGTGCGTAACGGTAGCAAAGGGTAGAAGTCTCTACCCCAATACGAAGGAACGCAATATTGATGTATCGCCTGAATAATCGGATAAGTGCGTCTCATGCTTATCAAGCTGAGCCGCCCAAGCCTATTCTGGCTGCCAAACGACGCCGACAACTCTACCCGTTCTTATTCTCCATGGGCCCTGTGGCGTTGTGCATTTGCAGTGTGTTACTGATTGGCTTGATGGCTGTGCTCTATCTGACTCAACTGGGGCAGGCGGTCTCGGCTAACCAACAACTCCAGGATTTGCACTCGGAGCAGGCGACCTTGCAGCGACAAAACCAGGATTTAGCCAACACTATCGCGCAAGAGCAGTCACCGGGCTACATCTCCAGCAAAGCAAAAGCGATGGGACTGGTGCAACCAGACCCCAAAACGGTGCAGGTTTTGATCGTCAAACACCTTGAAGTTATTCAAGAAAACGACCCGTCCATACAACCATGATAGACAGACAAGGAGGAAGTACATGAGTATAGAATTGCGCCGCGCACGTACTCGGCAGATGCTCATTTTCCTGCTGGTTTGCTTCGGCATGGTCGTCCTTTTGGGGAGACTGTATTACTGGCAGGTGTTGCGCGGCCCCGCGCTGTCGCAACTCGCCAATAGTGAGCACACGCAAAACCAAATAGTCAATGCCCCTCGTGGCCTGATCTACGACGCACAAGGGCATATTCTGGCTACCAACGTGGTGCGCGACGATGTTTACATTGAGCCCTACCAGTTCTCGGCAGATCACGCGCCCGATACCTTCCAGAGTTCGCTCGATAGCCTGGTCTCATCACTGCACCATGCTTTACCCACCATCTCTACGGCTACCTTGTACAAGGATTTTAATCTTAATGTACAAACTATTCGGATTGCGACCCGTATCGACCCGGCGCAAAGCCAACAACTGCGCGATATGCACCTGCAGGATATTTTCCTGGAGCCGCGTACATGGCGCACTTACCCAGGTGGCACCCTGGCGGCCCAGATATTGGGCTTTGTGCAGCAGGATGAGCAGAAAAGCGTCGGCCTCTACGGTCTCGAAGCTCAATATAACACGCTATTGGCAGGCAAGCCTGGCAGCTTCACGGCTGAAACCGATTTGAATGGCAACCCACTCATCGTAGGTGCCAGTTCGCAACAATCCGCCGTCGACGGTGCCAACCTGACGCTCACCATCGATAGCACCATCCAATATATGGTGCAGGAAGGGTTGGCGCAAACAGTAAAACAATTGGACGCGGAAAGTGGTACCGTCCTCGTGGTCAATGCGCACACGGGTGCCATTGTGGCCATGGCTGGTGCCCCAACCTTCGACCCCAATAAGTATGGCAGCTATGCCAATCAAACTGGCTGTCTGGGTTCGGAGAGCGTGTTTTTCAATCCCGCCCTGTACTGCGCCTATGAACCAGGCTCGACTTTGAAAGCTGTCACGATGGCGGCTGCCCTAGATCAAAACCTGATTACACCCGATACAGCGTTCAATGACCCAGGCTATATCCAATTCGATAATGCGCAAACGGTCTATAACTGGGAAAACCTGGGCTATGGCACCGAGACGATGACCCAGGTCTTGATGCATTCTGCCAATGTAGGAGCGGCCTATGTGGCACATAACATCCTCGGCCCGAACAGATATTACCCGTACCTGGCGCGCTTTGGCTTTGGACAATTGACTGGCATCGGTGCCGGTCAAGAAACGTCGGGAAACTATCGCACACCAAGCAACGATCCACAAGTCTGGACACCCAGCGATCTGACGCGGCAGGCTTTTGGACAAAGTATTCAGGCTACACCGCTACAGGTTGTCATGGCCTACGAAGCCATTGCCAACGGTGGCAGGATGATGCATCCCTATCTCGTCTCTTCTATCGACAACAATGGGCATTTCTCAAATACCCAGCCGCAAGTAGTGCGTCAGGTCATTAGCTCGCACGCGGCTGCTCTGTTAACAGGCATGCTCGTGCAAGTAGCATCGAAAGGAATAGCTGAACCAGCGAAGGTACCCGGCTACACTGTTGCCGCTAAAACTGGCACAGCCACCACCCAGGGTATCTCAAATGCACAGACCGAAGCTTCGGTGGCGGGTTTTATTCCCGCCTCGAACCCCCAGTTTGTGATCCTGGTAAAAATCGATCGACCACAGTCCACCATTTATGGTGGTACCGCGGCGGCTCCCCTGTGGAGGACCATCGCTCAGGAACTTATGTGGTACTACCACGTTCCACCTGATGATGTGACACCTTGATTGTAAAGGTTCTAAAGGGCTCGTCCCTTGCTATAAAAAGTATAATAGAAAATTTGTTCTATGTCAAGCGTTAGACAGTAAGATGCAAAAAACGTATGGTACTTGGCTCTAATAGACAATCAAATAAAGTGCAAAGCAAACGCCACTCTTCTGCTCGGCAGAACGATCAGCGACCGCTCAACATGCGTTCGCCTGCCTTGGATTCCATCGAGCGGCAGCATCCAAGGCAACCCCAACGCCAACAGCCAGGGGGAGCCGCAAAGCGTCCAGCCGCGTCCGCCCGCAAAGTACGCTACGCTGCTGAAGAGACGCTGGTCCGTCCGGTGGCTGCGCGCAAAAAATTGCCACAGCTTCGCAGCAGAAGCTCGGTTGTTGGTCTCTCCGAGGCTCCAAAGCAGCAGCAGAGGACAGGGCTTACCGCGAGCTGGCGGCTGCAAACACTATGGAAGCCTGAGCAGCAGGATACGTCGTTGCAGGTCATCAGCGAGGAGGAGCAGAAAAAGCTGGCCGCGCTAGAGTTGGATATGCGTCTCCCGCGTGTCGCTGGCAAGGTCGACTCGTGGTTGTTAATCGTCGTACTGGCCCTGCTCTGCATTGGCCTCGTCATGGTCTACAGCAGTAGTGCCTTTGTCGCGGCTCGCACCTATGGCGACGCTTCGTACTATTTTCAGCGCCAGTTGCTCTCGGTAGTACTGGGCCTCGTAGCGATGTTAGTCACCATGCGCATAGATTATCGTCAGTGGCGGCGTTACTCGCTGATCAGTATGTGCGTTGTCCTGCCGTTGCTGGTGCTGGTGCTCAAATTTGGGCGCACAACCTATGGCGCATCACGCTGGCTAAGCCTTGGTTCGTTCTTCTCGTTCCAACCGAGCGAGCTAACGAAACTGATCCTGGCGCTCTATATCGCTGACTGGTTGGCGCGCAAAGGCAATAAAGTCAGCACCTTTTGGTATGGTCTGACGCCGTTTGTGATCCTAGTGGGCATCGTGCTGGGGCTGGTGCTACTAGAAAACGACATGGGCACGGCGATTATTATCGCCGGTTTCGCCACCGCTATGTTCTTTTCAGCGGGCGCGAATATTGTGCAGTTTCTGCTGGCAATCGGCTGTGGTGGGTTAATTTTCATAAAGGAGGCCTTTAAACCCTATCGCTATCTCAGGTTGGTTGGTTTTATGAATCCCTTCAACCACATCCTGGACATTAACTTGCAGCTCTACCAGTCTCTGTTAGGGTTGGGATCCGGCGGGTGGTTTGGTTTAGGGTTGGGAGCCAGTCGGCAGAAGACGGGCTATCTGCCGTTTCCCTTTACCGACTCGATCTTCGCCATTCTGGGCGAGGAGATCGGCTTTATCGGCTGCGCGTTTGTTGTGCTACTCTTTTTAGCATTGGCCTTTCGTGGCTTTCGCATGGCACGGCGCACGCAAGATATCTATGGAGCCTTGTTGGCTACGGGGATCACTACGTGGATCGTCCTGCAAGCTATGATTAACGTGGGAGCTACCACGGGTAGTATTCCCTATACAGGGGTTCCACTGCCATTCATCAGCTATGGCGGCTCATCGCTGGTCATTTCAATGGCTGCTGTCGGAGTTCTGCTGAACATCTCCAAATACATTCAGGAGCCAGCAACGCCAGCACTGTCACGAAGCACTTTAACCTTATCTATGAAAAAGAAAACATCGTAAATGAAAATACTTGTATCGGGCGGCGGCACCGGGGGCCATATCTATCCAGCCCTGGCCGTAGCAACGCTCCTCAAAAAAAACTATCAAGCAAAAATCTTGTATCTCGGCAGCGACGACGGCCTGGAGAACGAGCTAGCACCAGCCGCGGGTTTTCCTTTAGCCACCGTCAAAGCAGGCAAGCTACGCCGCTATATCTCCTGGCAGACATTCACCGGCGTGGCCCGCGTCCCGCTTGGCATGACACAGGCCGTTGGCATCGTCCGTCGCTTCGCGCCAGACGTGGTCTTTACCAGTGGCGGCTATGTAGCAGTTCCGGCAGGACTGGCTGCTCGCATCAACAACATACCCTTGTTGATGCACCAGCAGGATGTGCCACCGAACCTGTCCAACCGCCTTATTGCCCCGTTGGCAACATGTATCTCGGTTGCCTTCGCGGACTCGTTAGCTTACTTTCCGGCGCGCAAAACCTTACAGTTGGGCAACCCGGTCAGACAAGAAATATTGGATATGCGCGCAGTATCAGTCCAGCAAGCTCGTCGTCAACTGGCATTAGACCCTGACCTACCGTTGCTGTTAGTTACGGGCGGCAGTCAAGGCGCACGGCACCTTAATCAGGAAGTCTGTCGCGCTCTACCTGACCTGCTGCCACAGTGTCAGGTCTTGCAGATCAGCGGCAAGCAACTCTTCGCGGAAACTCAGGCACTGGCGGAACAGACGATGGCAAATCTGGACGCGGGCACGCGGCAACGCTATAAACTGGTGGCCTACATGAGCGAAGATATGCCAGCAGCACTACAAGCTGCGACCATTGTCTTGTGTCGCTCCGGGGCTGCTACATTGAGCGAACTGGCGGTATTGGCTAAACCCAGTATCCTGGTGCCACTGCCACCTGCTATTGGCAGTTCGCCGCAGGAGGCCAACGCAGCCATGTTCAGTCGGCAAAAAGCCGCGGAGGTTATTCGAGATGCCGACCTGAAACGCGAGACATTGATTGAGCGAGTTACAGCTACAATGGCGTCTGATACACGTCTACAGGCGATGGCTGAGGCCAGCGCAACCTTTGCGAAACCGGAGGCCACACAGGCCATCGTCGCTACCGTTGTTAAAATGGCGCAAGCCAAACAGGCAAAGTTTGCAAAATCTGAAGGTGTAGTAAGTTGAAACAGTCGCACATACATTTTATGGGTATAGGTGGGCAAGGTATCTCTGCCGTTGCGCAGATGGTACGCAAAGCCAATGGTGAGAGCGTCAGCGTAAGCGGGTGCGATATGCAAGCATCAGCGACGACGCGCGCGCTTGAACGCATTGGTGTGCCGGTACAGATCGGTCACAGCGCGTCCCACCTTGCCGAGATTGATCGCCTTGTGGTCGTGCCCGCGGCCCTGGTGCTCAACCCCGACCACCCTGAACTGGCGACTGCCCGTCAACGCGGTATCCCTATGATCACCTGGCAGGAGATGTTGGGCGAACTGATGCGCGGCAAGTGTGTCTTCTCGGTCAGCGGAGTGCATGGCAAAGGCACAACCACCGCCATGCTTTCACTCATCCTGGTAGACGCTGGTCTCGATCCCACCTGTGAAGTGGGCGCGGTAGTCCCACGCTTCGGCGTCAACTATCGTCTGGGCCAGAGCCAGTACTTTGTCAATGAAGCAGACGAGTTCTATAACAATTTCTGGCATTACCATCCGCGCCTGGCGATTGTCACGTCCATCGAATTCGAGCACCCAGAGTTCTTCGCCGACTACGCGGAGTTTCTCGCCTCCTTTGAACACTTTATTCGCGGTATGGACCTGAGCAAGCAGTGGTCTTTGCCACCCACGCTCATCCTGAACGCGAACAGCGCAGGCTGTTTTGAACTACTACGGCGTCTGGGCGATTGGCCTGGACAAGTCATTACGTATGCCGTCGAGGGAGTTCCCTCTACTGCAGCAAGTAGCGATGCTCCAGCGAAAGCGAAGCAGCAGCCTACCTTTGTGGCCTTCGACGTCAAGCTGGAAGGCGAGACCAGTTTCCGCGTCCGTACACGTTGGGGCGATGGCTTTCCTGCCGCACGGCGCATCCATTTACAGTTACCGGGTCTATTCAACGTTCAGAATGCGCTGGCGGCTCTGACGGCTGCCACTGTCGCTGGCATCGACGTGGAGACCATCATACACTCACTGGAAGGCTTCGGCGGTATTAGTCGACGCTTTGAAATTCGTAATCAGGCAGCAATCCAGGTGAATGGTCAGGCGTTAGACGTCATCCTCGTCGATGACTACGCGCACCATCCAACTGCCATTGCCGCCTCGTTAGAGGCCGCCCATACACGCTATCCAAAGCGTAGGTTAGTCGCGGTGTACCAGCCGCATATGTATAGCCGTACCAAAACCTTTTTTGAACAGTTTATATATGCCTTTAATCGTGCAGACATTGTAATTATTAGCGATATATTTCCGGCACGCGAGCGGGACACAGGTCTGGTCTCGGCACAAGCACTGGTGGAAGCGATGGCAAAGCAGCCTCACTTCTCCCAGCGCGATAGCAACGGTGCCGCCCAGGTCATCTACGGTGGAGATCTACAAAACACAACTGAGGTGTTACGTAGCATGCTCCGCCCCAACGACCTCGCTCTCATCATGGGTGCCGGAGACATCTATACCCTGACCGAAGCTCTTTTAGCGTAACAGCGCAAAAACTAGAGGGAAAGCATATGACATTCGATGCTGAGACCGTATACACCGAATTACACGCGCACTTTCAAGAGCGCGTACGCCGCAATGAACCGCTCGCACGCCATTGTACCTTTGGCGTGGGCGGTCCTGCCGACGTGTGGGTATCAGTCGATACACAGGATGACCTCGTGCGCCTTGTGCGTCTCTCTGCGGAACGGCATTGGCCGCTCTTGATCGTTGGCAACGGCACCAATGTTCTCTATGCCGACGCGGGAGTACGGGGCATTGTGGCCCGTATCGCCCTTAGCAGCTATACCATCGAGGATGCTGGTAACGGAACAGCCATGCTGATTGCTGGGGCGGGGGTAAGTTGGCCGCGCTTGCTCAACGAACTGACTCCCCTCGGTTGGGGTGGGCTAGAGTTTGGGCCGGGCATCCCTGGTACGCTGGGCGGCGGCGTCATCAGTAACGCGGGGGCACATAACAGTGACCTTGGCAAAGTATTGGCTTGGATCGAGGTTCTGGATGCTCGTAGTAGAGACGAAGAGCAGATTACCGTACCAATGGTGCGCCGTTACCCGCACGACGAGCTTGACCTGAGCTATCGAAACAGTCGTTTCCGTGCCGCGCGGCTCGTCCAGTTTAATGCGCAGGGCTATCCGTTGGTCGCAGCGCGTGGGCTGATCGAGCCAGCCGAAATTATTATGCAATTGGGTGTGCGTCTTCAGCGAGAAGACCCACAAACGTTACGCGCTCGTATCGAGCAATATAAACAACATCGCAAGCAGACACAGCCCCCGCAGCAAAGTGCAGGCTCTGTCTTCAAAAATCCCGCTGGGGATTATGCCGGACGGCTCATCGAGCAGACTGGCATGAAGGGAACCACCGTTGGCGGGGCACGTATTTCTGACCGCCACGCGAATTTTATCGTTAATGTAGGAGGTGCCAGTGCTGCTGATGTGGCAACACTGATTCAGGAGGCTCGTAACCGTGTAAAGGGTATGTTTGGGGTGGACTTAGAGTTGGAAGTAGAATTACGCGGCGAGTGGGAGGCAATATGACCGAGGAAAAAAGAGAGCTACGAGAGCAAATCGCTACTCATACCTATAGATATCCAACGGCGTCAGCATCTCGTCCCGCCCCACGGCACAAGATGGCGGATGATGGAGCGCAAAGAGTGATGCATACACAGAGAGCAGTCGCACCCTCTCGTTTGGAAGCTCCGCGGCAACGGCAAGTCAAGCAGTTGGACCAGGTGCAACCAAAAGCGGGTGAACAGTTTGTGCATCGGCGCAATCAGCTTTATTCTGCCCGTGCGGTTCCGCAGCGACCCAACATGCCCTTGACGCCACGAACACTGGCGCAGTCTGGTACACCAGCCTCTAGTGGGCAATTGCGCTCTGTGCGCCCTCTACCACAGGCGAGGGCGCAGCACCGTAGCTCGCCTATACCGGTACGCAGTGGTCGCTTGCAAGGACGTCGCCACGGCTTTCTGTGGAAGGTCTTGGGCATCTTTGCCCTGCTGGTGCTCGTCATTCTCGGTGCGAACTTCGCACTGACCAGCACGGCCTTTCGCGTCGCTCAGGTCAGCATCGTCGGTGTCCACAACGACGCCCTGGCTCATAGTATCCAAAACCTGGGCATGCAAGGGCAAAATATCTTCCTGATCGACGTCGCGGCCTTGACTGCCCGCATTGACGCCTACCCAATGGTGGCTTCGGCCTCCCTGGAGAAGCAATGGCCCAACCAGTTACAGGTCACGGTCACGGAACGCCAGCCAGTCTTGCTTTGGAAAACGTCCCAAGGCACGTTTAGTGTAGATAAAAACGGGGTAGTGATCGCCCCACTGAGTGAAACGAGTGGGGCCGCTTCACTCGTGATTGTGGTAGACATGCGCAAGAGTAGCAAGGGAGCCAGGGCCCAGGTTATACGTCCAGGGATGCTGTTAAACCAGGCCAATATTTCCTTTGCTATTGCCGCCGTAGCAGCGATACCCAGTGTGACCGGATTGACAAACTTTACCTTGCGCTATATGGATAGCGTGTCAACACAACTTGTCGGGGGACAGGGGGTGGTGACGGCACAAAATGACTCATTTGTCGTTGCAAGTCAGGAAGGGTGGTTAGCTTTCCTGGGGGGACCAAATGACCCTAACCCATTGCACAATCGGCTGGTTGAGCTGCAGCAAATCTTGGCTTTAGCGCAACAGCAGCAACTCAATCTGGCGACCGTTGATTTGCGCTTCGGCCTTCGTCCTGTTTATACGTTAAAGAGTTAAGGTAGAAATTTTGTAGGGCTGGGAAGGAACATGCTTAGTGCTAATGAACAGTAAGTAACGAATGAAGATACCAGTGTAGGGGCCGATTTATCGGCAAACGGGACGGGCCGATAAATCGGCGGTGGGCACGGTAAACCGGCCCCTACGGGTGTCAGCATTGGTAGGTTTAGTAGTTACTGTTCAATAGGGCTGAGATGAGGTCTCCCTGGAACACATTTACCGCCCAATAGGAGCGTGTATCGTGCAAGAGCGGGTGATCGTCGGTATCGACGTTGGAACAACAAATATCTGTGTTCTCGTAGGCGAATTAGACCGCGACGGGAAGCTGAATATTGTTGGCGTTGGCACCTGCCCTTCACAGGGTTTGCGCCGCGGGGTGGTGGTGAACATTGAGGAGACCGTCACTTCCATTGCAGCGGCGCTGGATCGTGCTGAACGCCTTTCAGGAAAGAAAATTACGACAGCTTATGTGGGAATTGCTGGCAGCCATATCACCTCGGAGAATAGCAAGGGCTTTGTCGCTATCTCGCCCAGCCACCGGGATATCATTCAAAACGACATTAGCCGCGCTATCGAAGTGGCACGCGCCATTGCGATCCCTGCGAACCGCGAGGTGATCCATGTGATCCCCCGTGGCTACGTCGTCGATGGACAGGAGGGCATCAAGAACCCTATTGGTATGTCCGGCTTCCGCCTCGAGGTGGAGACGCACATCATCACGGGGGCTGTATCCTCCATTCACAACTTAATTAAGTGTGTGCATAAAGCGCGGGTAGAAATCGAAGATCTCGTCCTGGAGCCATTGGCTTCTAGTGAGGCCGTCCTGGTCGATGGCGAGACCGACCTCGGAGTCGCCCTCGTCGATATTGGTGGTGGGACCACTGATATCGCCGTCTTCTCCGATGGAGCTATCTGGCAGACGGTGGTGTTGCCAATTGGGGGCAACCTCATTACCAGCGACATTGCCATCGGCCTGCGCCTGCCCTTTGGGGTGGCGGAAGAACTCAAAGTGACCTACGGGCACTGCGACCCTTCCACTATCTCCGACGACGATATGATCGAGCTGGCACAATTCATGCCGGACTGTGATGACCTCGTGCCACGCAAGTTGCTGGCCGAGATTATCCAGGCTCGTGTGGAAGAACTGTTTGAAATGGTTCACGAAGAGATTCGGAAATCTGGCTATGATGGACTGCTGCCCGCCGGCCTTGTGATCACGGGCGGCAGCGCCGAATTGCCCGGTATTCAAACCCTGGCTGGACAAATTCTGGACCTACCGACTCGCATCGGCTCGCCGCTTGGATTGCACGGCCTGTCCGATTCGATCTCTCGTCCCGCCTATGCGACGGCGGTTGGTCTTTTGCAATGGGCATTGACCCACACCTCCTTCCTCGTTGAAGAAGACGAGCAAGAGGAAAGTGGAGCAATGGGAATGGCGTCCCGTTTCGGGCGCTGGTTACGTGCGTTTATTCCGTAAAAAGGGGGCCACGAAAATGGTACCAATGGGAAATCATCAAGTAGAAGGCTTCGCCCAGATCCGTGTTATTGGAGTTGGAGGCGGGGGTAGCAATGCGGTCAACCGCATGATCCAGGCGAATATGGTGGGGATCGAGTTTATCGCCATCAATACCGACGCCCAGGCCTTGTTGCTCACCGACGCTCCTCGCACCATCCGTATCGGAGACAAGCTTACCCGTGGCCTCGGTGCGGGCGGCAACCCCGGCGTTGGCGCGAAGGCTGCCGAAGAAAATGCCGAAGAGCTGTACGAGGTCCTCAAAGGCTCGGACATGGTCTTCATCACCGCTGGCATGGGCGGTGGCACCGGTACTGGTGCCAGCCCCGTGGTGGCCCAGATCGCTCGTGAGGTGGGGGCTTTAACGGTCGGCGTTGTTACCAAGCCGTTTGCCTTCGAGGGCAGCAAACGACGGCTCGCCGCCGAAGAAGGCATCGCCAACCTCAAACAACACGTCGATACCCTGATCACTGTACCTAACGATCGCCTGTTGCAGGTGGCAGACAAGAAAATGCCCCTTTCGGAGGCCTTTCGTCTGGCCGATGACGTGCTGCGCCAAGGTATTCAAGGTATCAGCGACCTGATCACCGTACCCGGCCTGATTAACCTGGACTTTGCCGACGTCAAAACCATCATGTCTTCGGCAGGCTCCGCCCTGATGGCTATCGGTGAAGCCACTGGCGATTCTCGTGCGGTGGATGCCGCTCATATTGCCATTGCCAGTCCATTGCTGGACATCGATATTAGTGGCGCGCGCGGCGTCCTCTTTAATATCACTGGCGGCATGGACCTGACGCTATGGGAAGTCAACGAAGCTGCCGATATCATCAGCCAGGCTGCGCACCCGGAAGCCAATATCATCTTTGGCGCGGTGCAAAACCCGGCCTTCGATGGCAAAGTAAAGATCACCGTCATCGCCACTGGCTTCGATGGTATGACTCGTCCACCCATGTCGATTCCGCTGTCACAGCCGCAGAGCCGCGTATCATACGACCGCAGTATGCTCTACCCGGTGTCGTCCGCGCCTATGAGCAGCAACGGCAATAGCAATATGCCGCCGCCACGCCAGCAGCAGCAGGGCTATGGTTCATTGCCAGTGACACCGCCACCGATGAATGTCATGAACCATCCAACCGATCCTGCTCGCCCGGTTCAGCAGCCTGCCTATCCACCTGTGCAACAAGCACAACCAGGGCAACCTGTATACCCAGCCCAGCCAACCTACGCGGCACAGAGCGATAGTCGGCAGCATCCGCAAAATCCGCAAAATCCGCAGCATCCAGCCAACCTGCCACCGATGGAGCCCATGCGCCAGCGGCCAATTCCGCAGTCGCAGGAAGCTATGCAGCGCGATAGCAGGTACAGTGCTTCCCAACAGGAGCCACTGCGCCAGGCCATCGCCCGTGATGTGAGCGAGGATATGTATGATATGGACGAGGATGAGCCCATTGTCTCAACTGGTAGCGGCACGCATGGTCGTCTCCCAGTTCCGGAGCCAGAGGCCCAGCCATCACAGCGTTCTTCTAATAACGACCAGCGACAGCAGCGACCCATTCGTCGCCTGGACCAGAAGAGCCTCGGCATCCCGCAGGGCAACCGCAACGCTCCCTCCGGTGATGTGATTGATATTCCCGCCTTCCTGCGCAAACGCTAAGGGCTGCGCAAAAAAAATCTGGTATCTGGCGGGATGCCAGATTTTTTTATGTTGAAAGCCAGGCCCCCCACCCCCCTGATGCCCACAAGGGGCATCACTACATGTTGACGTGGACCGATGCCACACCCTGCCGCCCCAGGGTACCCGCGAGGGGGCCTTCATCGCTATTCAAAAACGCGAAGTTTAACAGTGGCACGACACAGTTTGGTGACGCCGTTGCGCGCGCCGAATTCTGGAAAAGCGTCTCCACGGTGAGCCCGAATTACCATGCGTTAGTTGGCACTCCGACCATTGCTAGTACGCTATCCATCAACGTTCCAGCGGCTGATGGTGCTGTCACGGTCGATCCATCCAGCGGCAAGGTAATTGGGCTGATTGACATAAACTGGTTCGACCCAATGCTCCAGACGCTCCTTACTTCGTATTCGCCCAACATGCTGCCCTTCTTCCTGTCCAACAACGTCTATCTGACCTCTGGTACGCCTGTCCTGACTAACTGTTGCATTGGTGGTTATCACAATGCTGTACCCACCACCAAAGGAATGCAAAGCTATCTTTATACCACCGAGGCTGACGCAGGTGTGCAGGGCGGCTTTAGCGAAGATGTCAGCGCGGCAAGTCATGAACTGCTTGAATGGTTCAATGATCCATACACCACCAACGTTGTGCCAAACTGGATTTCGCCCATTGCCCCGCAATATGGGTGCAACAATGCGCTGGAAGTAGGCGATCCACTGGTTGGTGTGCTCTTCACTGTGAAGGGCTTCAGTGCCGATCACCTCCAGGACGAAGCATTCTTCAATTGGTTTGCCCGCGAGTCACCATCGACGGCCCTTCACGGTCGCTATACCTACCTCGGAAAGTTCAAAAAGCTCTCCAAGATGTGTTAAATTCAGCAAGCGCGGACATTTGCTAGAACAGAAGGTGAATCCTTTTAAGGGTTCATCTTCTGTTTGTTTTCAGGTTGGGACATTTGTGACCCCATTGGGATTACGTTAAGGATTGATAAACACTTCAATACGCCGCCAGGGCGACCGCAAGGGTCGGCCAGGGCGACCGCAAGAGCCGGCCAGGGCGACCGCAAGGGTCGGCCCTACTATACACGAGGCGGCTCTGCGAGCCGCTTTGCAGAGAGAGAGGCCAATTAATGCCTATGGGTTGGGACATTTGTGACCCCCAATTCTCAGTGACATTGCATTTGATAGGATAATGCTTGGGATGGTTGTGACTTTGAGAACTTGGGATGAGTAGGACATTTGTGACTTGGGACATTTGTGACTTGGGACATTTGTGACCGTGCTTTTTTGTTGGTTGATGTGTCAGGGAATAATAGTGAGGGAGACCTCGGCTGGTGCTACGGGTTCTAACAAGGGGTACCTTGTGGTACCTTTAGGAAGAGTATAGCATATTTGGAGGAAGCAAGCAAGAGGTGAAAGAGGGCGACATTCAAGCTGAACCATTTTCCGAGAGCCTCGGAAAAGGTGTCTCCATGCGTAGGATCTCGGAAGACTCCACAAGCGGATTGACAGGGAATGAGGTTCTATTTTGCCCTCGTTCTTTCCTTTGAAAAACTCTGCTGTAAGGCGGATCTCGGGGTGTATGAAAAAGTTGTAGGCAATCAAGCAGCATATTCGAGTTTCCAGAATGAGTTGTAGGACTGGTTGAGAACGGAAGTGCGCAAAGCGAGGACCGCATCCAAGCCATCAGGAGTCCAGCGCATGCCAGATTTTTT
>JBBQXY010000009.1:0-70092 GCA_038209195.1 Ktedonobacterales bacterium
TTCTGCCTTGGTCGTTTGCAACTCTTCTTGCGTCTGGACCAATTCTGCCATCACTTGCGTCAGTTTTTCCGTTAGCCAGACCACTTGCTCATCTGTTCTCATACCTCTAGTTTATCAGAAAGGTCAAGTCTGAACAGTATCTTCAATACCTGTAGGGTGCGCCCTGCATCCGCCATCACTGCTGTCTCCGTGATCTCGCACAGTAACAGATGGGGCGGTACATTGTACTGCGTAAGCAGACTGGCGATAGTATCAGGCAGCGTCGCATCGCGCAGGTTCCACATCGATAAATTGACGGCTACCGTTAGTTTCAGCCCATTATCAAGCCAACTTTGGCACTGTGCCACCGCTGTTTCAACAACCCAGTGGGTCAAAGGGACAATGAGACCAGTCTGCTCGGCGAGCGGTATAAACTGGTCGGGCGGAATAAAGCCATGCACCGGATGCTGCCAGCGCACTAGGGCTTCGACACTCATCACCAGTCCTGTTGGCAACTCGGCTTTCGGCTGGTAGTATAAGCGCAACTCATTAGTCGCAATGGCCTTGCGCAAATCGCCGAGAAGAGCGAGGCGGTAGCGACTGTCCTCGTCGCGTCGGGCATCATACATAGCACTCCGCTCGTGCCCCCGTTTGGCACTATACATTGCCACGTCAGCATGTCGGAACAGGGTCATGGGATCAGTCCCATGTGCGGGGTACAGTGCAATACCGATGCTGGCTTCGACCTGAAGAAGATATCCTTCGATCTGAAACGTCTCCTCAATCGCGGTACACAACACACTCGCAAGTTGTCGTGTACTCGCCTCATCAGCAGGTGCGAGTAACACCGCGAACTCATCGCCTCCGAGCCGGGCGACGATCACGGCGGCGTCAACCGCTTGACGAAGACGCACCCCTACCTGTTGGAGCAGTTGATCGCCGAGTTGATGCCCGAAAGTATCGTTCACCTCTTTAAAGCGATCAAGATCAAGCATGAGCAAGGCCAGCCCGTTGCCCGTCTGCTCTGCCATCTGAAGTGCTTCCGCGATGCATGTAAGCATTTGCATGCGATTAGGCAAGCCTGTGATAGGATCGGTAGTTACTATGACAGCCAGTTGGGTATTGCTAATGGTCAGTTCATGACGCGCATGACGCAACCCCTCACGAGCGCCATCAAGTGCTCCTGCCGCCTGTGCAACCTGTTCTTGCATCGTATTAAAACTGGCCGCCATCATGCCAATCTCATCACGGGTATGCAGCACTACAGGGGAAATATCCACACAAGCATACGCCTCGTCGAGGTTTCCCGCCTCCAGAGCTCGCATCGCATGCAAGAAATCGGTGAGCGTTCCCTTGGTAATAAGCTCAGCAGCATGAGAAACTTCTTCCACAGCGTGGGAAATCATGCCAGGCAGCACGAGACCCACAGTAATTGTGAGCAGAGCTACGGCTACGAAGATATCCTCCAACCCCGCAATACGTGCTCCTTGCTGCTCACTAATGCTGTAAAAAGCCATCAAGTATCCCACCCCATCCAGGGTCAGAACCAGCATCATCGCACCAGTGAGTTTGAGATGCAACGAGCGAAAAAACTGCCTTCGCCCACCCTGGCGTAGATCACTCCAACGGCGCAAGGCATAGAATGCTGACCCTGAATACGCCATGGCAATCCCAGCCAATACAGTCGGCAATCCGAACTGCTCGAAGCCCAATATGGTTGAAACGCCCCATACACCAGCAGCCATCACTCCCAGCATAATAGTACCACGTGGAGCACGGAACGGACGGGCCATCTCTGGCGCATCACGGCGCAGGAGCCAGACCGCGACACTCGGCAGGCCAATGCCAATCAGGTAGGTCAGATTAGCTGCGGCAATCACCCAGGTGGGATCACCTGTCAGGAGAAAGAGAATGGCCATCCCTGCTGTGATGAAGGTTGCCACCCATGGCACATCCGAGCGCGAACGTAACGCGATTATGCGCGGGAGCAGACCATCTTCGGCTAGTTGTGACAGCGTTCGGGAAGCTCCAGCCAGTGGTTGCAGGGTACCATGAAACATATTAAACATCATGAACCAAATAGCCGCAGCGCGTGCGCCATTGCCTAAAAGAGGGGCGAAGGTTGGGCCCAGGGTTTGCGTTAATTCGCCCATCAATGGGACAGAACCGAGCACACCAAGCCAGACCACTGGGAGCAGCACAAAATAGACCGTTGCCATCAAAGCACTCCCCAACACAGCTCGCGGAACATTACGAGCAGGATCAATGGTCTCCCCAACATGACAGGTCGCAGCCTCAAAGGCAGGGGCAGCGAAACCAACCAGGTACAGGCCAGCCATCGCGCTCGTCAAACCGCCAAAGAAACCGGGAAATGGACTAATGAGTTGGAAATCGAGTGCCCGCTGCCAGTTGACATTCCCTGTCACGATGGGTATCAGACCTGAGGCAAAGGCCAAAATAGCTGAAACGGTCGCACAGGGAATGGCGAACCGTGTGACCCAGCGCACCCCGCACAGATTGATGAGCGTAAAAAGAAGCACGATGCTCGTTGCCAGCAAGGGCAAAGGAACCATGGGGAGATACCACTGCTTGATAGCTGTTGCAGATAAGAGGGCAGTGAGTCCACAGGTAGGCACCCAGCCCCACCAGTAGCAGACACCGGTGAGGTTTGCAAGAACCGGGCTGTACGGTCGGAAGGCTTCGGCACAGGTGGCGGCGATCCCACCAACACGATTAGGCCACATGAGCACAAGCTCGGTCCATCCAGGGGCAGCAGCCCAACTTAACAGCAGGCCCAGAATCAAGAGCGGCACGGCGGCACTGCCCTGCGTTAGAAGAAGCGCACCAATCAGAAAAAGACTCTGGTTACTGCCTCCCATCGCCATAGCAGTGGTGCCAATCCAACCAATCGTTCGTGGATGAGGTGGGGATGAAAGGGCAGCCTCACTCTTCGGTTCCTTACCTCTCGCAGCCATCTTCTCTCATACACCTTTCGCAAACTCCGCTTCAACATGACGGGTACTCCTATGAAGTTACCTTCAGTATTTTCTATCGGCTTTGCGAGCATATTCTTGAGCACAAGGCCTCTTTGTTTTATAACCCTATGACAATTGTCATAATGAAGTGCTGACTATCTTCACTACTGGTTTTCCTCTTTCCAGGGTATTCTTGAACCATAGAAGTTGAACACGAGTTGACCAAATGAAAGAACGGTCACTCGCACACAGATAATCAATGAAAGAGGTATCACATCATGAACACATCAGTCAGCACCTTACACAAATTTCAGACACTGGCCATTCTTATCCTGATCTTCGCCGATGGCTGCGATGTCGGCCAATTCTCACTGTCATCGTTCGATACATGGAGCGTCGGAGGCCTTATCGGCGTTCTTCTACACGCTGTGGCAGGTTTCATCATCATGGGCTTTGGCATCCAGTTCTTCTATTCGCCGCAGCGCCTTGCCCCGCGCATCTGGATCAGCGTCATCACCGTAATTGCGACTGTCGGCAACATCGTGATGATTATCCTGGGCGCGACCAATCCCGACCCGAACTCTGTTGGCGTTCACTCCGCTGGCGATTGGTCTGTAGTGATTGCCATCACCGCTGGGACACTGCTCTGGTTCGCTACCTTGCTGGTGGAACGTGCTCAATCCGCCAAAGTGCGGCGCGAAGTAATCGCGTAGTCACGTAGGCAGTTTTGTAGCATAGTAAGCAAGAAGCCAAGAGCTTTTCCGAGAAGCCACCTGATACCTCTAATGGGCATTAGGTGGCTTCTCGCTTTTCATTTCTATGAGTTTATGAACAATACCCTTTATTCGATACTTATATTCATGAAAAATGCTTACATAGTAGTTTATTTAAAATGGCGTTTGTTTATACACCTTCTGGCATGGCAGAAATTGGGATCAAGGAAGGATATCTTGTATGTCAAAGCTCATGCGTTTCTTATTACCTGTAGTGTGTTTGCTCTTTGTAGCACTGGTACTGCTTCAGGTCCGTCCCTCTGCCCACGCCGCGACTTCACAGAAAGCGGTGCAGGGAAGTAGTCAGAGCCAAACTTCGGCTGTCGCAAGTGTTTCATGGGCCCCCAATCGCATTGACTATTTTGTGGTAGGAAGCAATCACGCGGTCTATCACAAGTGGTGGAATGGCTCTAGTTGGAATCCCAGCCTTACCACATTTGAGAATCTCGGCGGCTATGCCATCTCCAATGTCACAGCGGTCTCCTGGGGACCCAATCGTATTGACCTGTTTGTGGTGGGCAGCAACCATGCCGTCTATCACAAGTGGTGGAATGGTCATCGCTGGAGTGGGTGGGAGAATCATGGTGGGAATGTTATCTCCAACATCTCGGCGGTCTCCTGGGCAGCGAACCGCATCGACCTGTTTGTAGTGGGCACCGATCATGCCGTCTACCATCAATGGTGGGATGGTCATCATTGGGGGCCAAGTATTACCAGTTACGAGAGACATGGCGGCTACGTCATCTCTAACATCTCGGCGGTGTCCTGGTCAGCTAACCGTCTAGATTTGTTTGTGGTGGGTAGCGATCATGCCATCTATCACCAATGGTGGGACGGCTCAAGCTGGGGGCCGAGCTTGACGAGCTACGAGTATCATGGGGGCTATTCTCTCTCCGATGTCTCCGCCGTTTCATGGGGGGCCAACCGTATTGACTTGTTTGTAGTAGGCAGCGATCACGCGGTCTATCATCAATGGTGGGATGGTTCCAATTGGGGACCGAGTCTGACTTCCTACGAGAGCCATGGCGGCATTGTCATCTCCAACATCTCGGCGGTGTCCTGGTCGTCCAACCGGATTGACCTGCTTGTAGTGGGCAACGACCACGCGCTTTATCATCAATGGTGGGATGGTGCCAACTGGGGGCCGAGCCTGACTTCCTACGAGTATCATGGCGGCAATGTCATCGCAACTCCTTCGGCGGTGTCCTGGTCGGCCAACCGTTTAGATTTGTTTGTGGTGGGCAGCGACCACGCGGTCTATCATCAATGGTGGGATGGAGCTAAGTGGGGACCGAGCCTGACTTCCTACGAGTATCAAGGAGGATACGCGCTCGTCGTCTAACATTCCTAGAGTGCAAAAGTCAACGCGACTTGGGGAAGTGGAAAATATTTTTCCACTTCCCTACTATTATTTCGAGGAAAAACGAGCTGGTATTTCCTGCAATGCCCAGCTATTGCCATCTGGGTCACTGAAGTAGACATACAAAATGCCCCCCAGATCATGGACTTCGCTGACGGTAACGCCCCGACCAGCCAATGCTGCACGCGCCTCGTTTATATCCGCTACAACCAGATGCAAACCCTTGAACGATCCTGGTTGCATCGCAGAAATTTCGCCCATGCCAGTGCCGATAACGATCGAACAAGCCGATCCAGGCGGTGTTAGCTGGACAATCCTCATGCCGTTACCTGGCTGTACATCGTGATCCGCGTGGAAGCCAACCTTTTCTACATAGAAGGCCTTGGCGCGGTCAACATCTACCACCGGTATCGGCACAAGTTCAAGTTTCATATCCATTTGTATTTCTGTTCCTTTCTGCTTATTAATATAGAGGATTATTCTTTCTAGTGCAAGGAACAACGGAAACCTCCAGACATTTGGAGAGAAGGCCTGTCATTCTGAGCACCGCCTTGTCATGCTGAGCGCAGCGAAGAATCTCTCGTGGCACACCCTTGTCATTCTGAGCGCAGTAGCCGAAGCCCTGAGCGAAGCGAATGGGGAAGAATCTCTCGTAGCAAAGCTACCATTTCAACCGTTCGGCGAGGCCGGTATTGCGTTGGGCGACGCGGTTGTTACGCACAGCCATCTCGAGGGCGCGTTGCTGCCCGACGAGGACGCAGAGGCGTTTGGCACGAGTGATGGCCGTATAGAGCAGATTGCGTTGCATCAGCATGGCGTGTTCTCGCGTGAGGGGTAAGACGATAGCGGGATATTCACTGCCCTGGCTTTTATGGACAGTGATGGCATAGGCGAGAATGAGTTCATCCAGTTCGGCGAACTCATAATCGACGAGCAGGGGACCAGCCTCTTCCAGGAATTCTACGGTCAAGCTGGCATCTTCTTTGCTGATACTACGCACCCAGCCAACGTCCCCATTGAAAACCCCCTTATCGTAGTTGTTACGAACTTGCATTACCTTATCGTTCACACGTATCACGCGCCCACCCCACTCGACTTCAGCGAAAGCGCGCGGGTTGAGTCGCGCTTGTAGCTCTTCGTTGAGGGTAGTGACGCCCACGGGGCCACGATACATGGGGGCAAGGACCTGGATATCGGTGCGCGGGTTGAGCCCGTACCGTGCGGGTAAGCGACGCTGCACAAGGTCGAGCACCAGTTGCTGCGTCCGCGCCGGGTCTTCTTCGGAGATAAAAAAGAAATCGCTCGTGGCCTCGGACTTGAGATGGGGCATAAGGCCCGTATTGATGCGGTGCGCATTCACGATAATCTTGCTTTGCTGGGCCTGCCGAAATAACTCCGTTAAAAGTACCGTGGGTATGGCCTCACTTTTCAAAAGGTCGCGCAACACGTTGCCAGGGCCAACGGAGGGCAGTTGATCGGCATCACCAACCAAAAGCAGGTGGGCGTTGCGTGGCAAGGCCTTCAGCAGGTGATAGAAAAGCAGAATATCGACCATCGAGAATTCATCGACGATCACAAACTGGCAGGGCAGCGGATTCTCCTCGTTGCGCTGATAGCTATTATCATGGGGAGCATATTCCAGCAAACGGTGCAGTGTCTTCGCTTGCAGAGCGGTGCCCTGGACGCCAGTCGCTTCCGATAGTCGTTTCGCAGCGCGACCCGTAGGGGCTGCCAGCGCAACATCTATTTTGCGCTTGCGCAACACCATCAGCAGAGCACGGAGCGAGGTTGATTTTCCAGTGCCTGGCCCACCAGTTAGAATACTAACCTTTTTGCCATACGCGGTCTGCACAGCTTCGCGCTGCTTCTCGGTGAGATGCATGTTGCCATTTTGTTTGAGGCGTGTAAACACAGTATCCCAGAGTTGGTGGCTGGCTTGCGGTAAATCGCTGGGGGAGTTGAGCAAGATGCGCAAAAGTCGGGCAGAACCGTTTTCCGCGTGCCAGAATGGGCCGAAATAGACGTGGGATTGTGGTTCTGGCTCTTCCACCTCGCTCCAATCTACTGGCGGCTCGTCGTCATTGGTCGGTTGAGCGTGCGCGATGTGATCGAGCAGTGTAGGTTGGGCAGGAGGATCAATAAAGACGTCGCGGTCAGTGCGCAACTGCTCCATTGCCGCGGGCAAGGCATCATAGGGCGCGTGCAGAATAGTGGCAGCGCGAGTGAGTAAATCGCCTTCCAGCAGGTAACAGTGACCATCATCGTTGGCGGCTTGGGCCAGCACGTATTTGAGGCCGGTGGCGAGGCGCGGCACACTATCGGAGGGTAAGCCCAACTTGACCGCTATTTCATCTGCGGTACGAAATCCTATGCCCTGCACATCGTCCGCCAATTGGTAGGGGTTCTCGCGAATGACTTTGATCGATTCTTTGCCATAGTGCTTGTAGATGCGCGTAGCAACGTTGACGGAGACATCGTGCGATTGCAAAAAAAGATGCAATTCTTTGATTTCGCTCTGCTCAGACCAGGTCTGGATGATCTGTGTGCGATCTTTAGCACTGATGCCCTTCACCTCGCTGAGCCGCTCCGGCTGTTGTTCGAGGATAGCAAGCGTCTGTTCGCCAAAATTGTCCACGATTAACTTGGCTTTCTTGGGACCAATGCCTTTGATCAGGCCAGAACTGAGGTAGCGTGCAATGCCTTCGGGCGAGGCAGGTAAACGTTGCGTAAAAGTGCTGACGTGCAGTTGGCGACCATACTTGGGGTCTTTCTCCCACTCGCCCTCCACGGCAAGAAGTTCGCCAACTTGTATACCGGGCAAGACTCCAACAATGGTCATCAGGTCGTCACGAAAAAGTCGCCCGCTATCATTCGGGCGAAAGCGGGCAACGGTATAGTGGTTGTCCTCGTTACGGAAGACAATATTTTCAACGGAGCCTTCAAGGGTTGCCATATTACACAGTTCTATCTCATCGCTGATTTGCCGGAAATACTATGCAACTATTTTAGCATACTAAAGCAAAGAAAGTTGCCCTCTACGTGACATTTTGTAGCATTCAGCCGATTATAATATATGATGAATTTGGATTATCCTCAACATACTTTTACCACATTATGTGCATAGAAAGCTTAAATAACCATGTCTGATACACCACCAGAAACGGATGCCAAGAAAGCACAGGTACAGGATTATTTCTCACGCACGGCAGAAAGCTATGTCGCAAGTATCTCGCATAAAACGGGGGGAGATTTGCAACGACTGCTTGAGATAGGGGAATGGAGTACAGAACACTACGCGCTCGACATTGCTACGGGTGGGGGGCATACCGCTCTGGCAGTTGCACCGTTGGTCGCGCAGATAATGGTGAGCGATTTGACGCCACGGATGCTGGAAAAGGCACGGGAGTTTTTGTTGGCACAGGGCGTCACCAATGCCCAATTTCAGATTGCTGATGCCGAGCACTTGCCTTTCGCTGATAGTACGTTTGACCGCGTCACCTGTCGCATCGCTGCTCATCACTTCCCGGCAATGGTGCAAGCGGTCAAAGAGACGGCACGCGTACTGAAACCAGGAGGACTCTTCCTGCTCATCGACTGTATGGCGCCGAGCGATCCCGCACTGGATACGTTTGACAACACGATAGAGAAGTGGCGCGATGCTTCTCATGGGCGATCATGTACCAAAGAAGAATGGCAAGACTTTTTTGCTCAAGCGGGTTTGCGCGTCGAGCATATAGAGTTCTTCCGCAGAACGCACGACTTTGATGACTGGACACTACGATCTCAATCGCCCAACACCGAAAAGGCGCAGTTAGAGCAGTTTATACTAGAGAGTAACTCACGTATCCAAAGCTACTTTGAGGTTGTACGCAAAGCTGATGGGCGCCTGGACCATTTTTCCAATGATTTCATCCTACTCAAAGGCCGAAAAAGCTAATTCACAATCCAAGTAGGTCTAATGATAACCTTGACAATACGCCAGCTAACGCACAATGTAGCAGTAACTAGAGTTACTATTTCATGCTATGCTTCGTTGTATACTATACATACATCGAAATGCGTTGGTATCAATGTGGAGAAAATACTCTTATGAGCCAATCTACAGAGACCTTGCTTTTTAAGCGAACAAACCGATTAAATATTATTATGCAGCAATTTATGCACGGCTTTCGCAAAATAACAAGTTTTTTATCTCCTTTACCTCTTTCTGAGTTACTGATACAACTGGAAGAGGCAACTTCGCCTGCCTCTTTAAATAGGATAGTCAATAAAATACAGCCCATTCTCTGGAAGCAATCGAGCAAAGAGCAGAGTCAAGCACGCAAACATCTACTCAATGTATTGACGCACCACGTTTTGCAAGGGGAAGATGCCGCCTTGCGTTTAGAGGCTGCTGGCTGGTTACGCTTACTTGTACAGGCCGGATTAGTAGCCCAGCCACAAGAAATCTTTGTAACCTTGGTTACTGCTGCCGTTAGTACTACACAAAATTGTTATAAGGATCTTAATACGGCAAGTAGGAAAGAACAACTGGCTTATCTCAGGCTGATCTTCCAGTGCTTCTGGCCGTTCCGTTATCCTTACCCGGCGTTTAGCTGGCAACTTTTCCCAGCCAATGATGCATTCTACCCACTGGCCTCACTCCTCACAGAGGCAGATTATGAAATGCAAGATAGCCTGATCAGTATCTTTGCCGAGTTGCACTCGTTAGATGATGTGGAGATTTCGCGACATCTACTGCCTGTAGCCCTCCAATGGGCAAGTGATATCGATCCCGAACGCCGACGCAGGATACCAAACGTGCTAGCCCGCCTCAACTCATCCAGTGCCGACGAAGCTCTGGCCCAGTTGCAGTCTGACGCCGATCCAATTGTACGCAAAAATGCAAAAAGTGCCTCTGGCTTTGTAAGAAGAGCTTAGTTTTTCTTGCCCATGTAAGGTACATATTTCGCCTATTGACTATACCCACCTCCTCACCAAAACAAAGAGACTATTCCTGGACTCTACCTTCTGCACGACAAGTAGTAGTTATCCCATGCGATGACGATGAAGCACATTCTGTAACCTACACGAGACAACCATATCACCAAATGAATAGTCATACATTGAGTATAAGGAAGAATAACATGAAAGTCAAGCCAAAGGTTACAGGCAAAAGTATGAAAAACATGCAATTGGGATAAATCGGTAAAAAGGCTAGTACAATAAACATCCATAAGCTATAATACTCATGTCTTCTGTAAGATTTGAATGTAGGCACTGAACAATGAGCAATAAAGTCACCTATCGACAGCAACATACGCGTTGCGGCAAAGAGCGTTGCCGTAAATGTAAAGAAGGGGCAGGTCATGGGCCGTATTGGTATGCCTATTGGAGCGAGGCTGGACGCACAGTAAGCAAGTATGTAGGTATCCAACTTCCAGCAGATGTTGAAAGAGATAGGCAACTCACAAAGAAAAAAGAGCTTCCATTTGAGGCTGAACAAGACGCAAGCCTTGCTATACATTCTCCTCTCTTCAAAGATGCGGCGGTGACGAACAAGAGCAATGTGGAAGTTGAGCACAAGCTACCACTGCATTTGCCAAGCCAGGTGTTGCGCATCTACGTTTTGGGACAATTTCGTGTTGATCGCAAGCAGGACAATATTTGGAGTCCAGTAGTTAATCGCACCTGGCATCGGCGACGTGCGCGAGCATTGCTTGGCTGCCTCCTCAGCAGTGCCGGTCGTCGACAAGGTAGAGAGCAAGTCATGGAGGATCTCTGGCCCAACCTTGATATGGAAACCGCCGCGAATCGCTTGAATGGTGCGGTGCATGAGTTACGCCAGATTCTTGAGCCGGAACTGGCCCGACCATCGGCATCCAGCATGTTACGTCTGGAACGCGATGTTTTAGTGCTCGCTGACCGCACTTCGTTGTGGGTCGATGCCGACGCTTTTGAAAGCTTGCTCTACGAGGCCAACCACACGAGTCTAGTACACAAGGATGAAGTAGTCGGGGCCAAGGGTACGCGCCTAGTGCAAACAGAAGAGATTGAACGGCTCTTGGAGAACGCTTCCTCCCTTTATATGGGCGATTATTTGCTGGAAGAACTTTACTCGGAATGGGCTGCGCCACGACGCGAGGTACTACGTCGTGGCTGGATAGGACTGCTACTTAAACTCTCTGAGTTGCACGAAGGTCGAGGCGCGTATGCCAGCGCTATGGAGCCGCTCAATCGGCTTCTAGCCTCCGATCCCACCGACGAGACCGCAGTGCAACGCTTGATGTTACTCCTGACACAGCTTGATAGACGCGGAGAGGCATTGAACACCTATCGTCGTCTCGCCACCCGCTTGGAGCGCAATTTTGAAAGTGAACCGCTACCAGAAACACACGAACTCTATGAAAAACTGCGTCAGGGGCAAATCAGCAAGCTTGTCCACGCGCAGATAATACCTGCCTACACTGAGCAAACACTTGATAACGAAAGAGAAAACAAAGTAACGCCCAGTCCAGGTACCAGTCAGTTAGGCCGCTCAAATCAAAGTCCCTTGATAGGCCGTTCACACGAACTGGAAACCATGCGCGAGGTACTGCTCTCAATCGAGTGTACCACGCAAGAGCCGCAACCGGATAGTGACACGAGCAGCAATGCACGAGCCACGTATACTAAACAGACGAGAGTTTTGCTACTCATGGGAGAGGCGGGCATTGGGAAGACGCGTCTTGCTGAAGAATTAAGCTATGAAGGCTATACGCGTGGCTGGGCCGTGGCATGGTCTCGCGCCTATGAACAAGAGGGAACCGTACCTTATCGTCCCTGGATCGAGTTACTGCGTACATTGCTGCAAAACATCTCCGCCGCCGATCTCGTCTCCAGTATTGGCACTATAGACCATAAAGACAAGAGAGCCAGTAGTGATTCAGCCACTGCTGTGCATTATGCCCCTACCGCGTTGGAACGGCTTAGTACACTATTGCCGGAGCTACGTGATCTGTTACCAAAACAGGAAAAAAACCACCCGCAACTGCCTCCAGAGCAAGAACGTTTGCATCTGTGGGAGGCTACGTTAGGTTTACTGAGTCTTTTAAGCAAAAAGACGCCGCTCTTGCTAGTGCTCGATGATCTGCATTGGACAGATGGAAGTAGTCGTGAACTGCTGGCTTACATCACACGCCATATTCAAGGGCAGCGCATTCTGTTACTTGGTACCTGTCGCGATGTAGAGCTTTCACCCAATCACGGTTTGCGTTCACTGATTGCAGACTTACGACGTGAGCAAGCTATCGTCACCATAGCGGTACAACCGCTGACCAGGGCACAGATTGGTTCGTTAGTGGCCCATCTTCCACAGAATATTGTGCAGAGTATTCAGAAGCAGGCAGCCGGCAACCCTTTCTTCGCGGAGGAACTGGCTCGCATGATTCCTGAACAGCCACAAGCGAAATCAGCAGTGCATGAACACCACTATACGTACCTCTATACGCATCCTATAGAGGGTCATGAGCGAGGAGAACGGAAAAAATCCACTACTGGTAGTGGGCTACCCGAAAGTATTGCTGCCGTCCTCGAACGTCGCCTTGGCCGACTCAGCAACGAGTGCCAGGTACTCCTGGGCAAAGCTGCTGTATTAGGGGGTACATTCGAGTTTGGTCAACTCCTCTCTATGGCAAATGAGCACAACGAAGACGAACTGCTGGATTTGTTAGAAGAGGCTTTACAAGCCGGACTTTTGACAGAAGAGGGCATGGGAGCGCGTATTACCTACCACTTCTGGCATCCCCTGATCGTGAGCCATCTGTACGAACGCCTCTCCGCAGCACGTTGCGCTCAATTGCACCGCCGCGCCGCCAGCGTGCTGCTGAACATGTATGTAGGCCATGAAGGAGACGTTGCTGCCGCCATCACCTATCATTTGAGTAAAGGTGGTGGAGAGACAAAGCAGATCGCACTGTATGCAGAACTGGCCGCCCATCAAGCCTATACGCTAGCAGCTTTTGTAGAGGCTGAGCAGTATTATTGGCAAGCAGTGAAGGGCATCACCAATGGTTTGTTGCCTACAGAAGATACCGTCCATGACACCTCGTCGCGTAAGGGGGATGGCACGTCTGCTGTGATACGTGATCCGCTCCACGTAGCACGACTGCTTGAGCGTGTCTGTGAATGCGCTTTTGTACAAGGGAACTACGAGGAGGCGCGTCGAACCTATCAACGTATCTTGCATTTGCGTAACCAACCACCGCCACTTACAACGGATGCTGAGCGCAAACAGGAGGCCCAGCTACAAGGGTTGCTCTGGCGGGAGATCGGTCGAACATGGGCCGCCAATGGACATTTTGAGCAAGCCTACGAGAGCTATCGACAGGGCGAACAGGTTATGAGAGATGCGGGGGTGACCTCTGGGGCAGCATGGGCCTGCATACTCCACGCTTACGGCAGTATTCGTACCTTACAAGGCAGCTATGATGAGGCACGTCGCTATGTCCTCGCAGCCCTGGAAATGCTGAACCAGGTGCTCTCTATGCGGCAAGAAAAGAGCGCAGAAGAAGATCTACGTGTGAAAGAGCAGCGTCACATACTCGCAATGGGCGAGCCACGTCGTTTCCAAACGCGCACAGAAGAGGCTCTGCTAGGCAATCCCCTGGAAGTGGGCGTCGCGTATGAGTCGCTGGGCATTATTGATGCCAATGTTGGACACTTTAGCGAAGCCCTCAAACACCTGCATAAAGCCCTGGCAATTTTTGAACAGCATGACCTGGCCATTGCTATGGTTAAGGTCTATGGCAACCTTGGCGCGGTTCACGCGGTAAAATCCGAAAACAACCTGGCACTCAGCTACTTGCATCGTGCGCTCGCATTGGCGGAGCAGATGGGCAATCTGCCCATTATTGCCTTTGTCAGTGGGAATCTGGGCGAGATGGCGACACGCTCCGGCAATGTCGTCGAGGCCGAGCAATGGTTCCGGCGTAGTTTAGCGATGTCCGAGCAAATCAATGACCCAGAGCAGACGTGTTGGGTCCATGTGGCACTTGCTGGCTCGCTCCAAGCCCAAGGGAATCTCGTCGAGGCCGCGAAGTGTATCCGCCGTGCTCTCACCGTCGCACGAGCCATGAAAAGCTCACGCAATATCGGCGGCGCCCTGATTGCGCTAGCCGATTTGCGCGTCACCCAGGCGAGTATCGCATATAAAGTACCAGGCGACGAAGAGCATATCTCACGAAAAACGATGGGCTATCGTCTCCTCAGACGGGCCAAAGCAACAGTGCAACGAGCACTGCTACGCGTGGGGCTAGAAACAGAGTTACTGGTTGAAGGACAACTCATCCGTGCAAACATCAATTTCCTGCTGGGTACCCTGGAGACAGCTCGCGGGGAAGCAAAGCAGACCATGGAAGAGGCGCGCCAACACGAGCTGACGCGTATGTACGCACGCTCATGCTGCCTTTTAGCGCGCATTCTCGCCGCGCAAGGTGAATATGAGCAGGCCAATAGCTATTTTGAGCAAGCCATGCAGATTTTCCGCGAATGTGAATTTCGCCTGGATTATGCTCGCGCACTGCATGGGTATGGTGATACGCTATTGGAACGCGGCAAGTCAGGCGAGTATACGTATCAACAAGGTATGGCCTATCTACGTGAAGCAGGAAATATCTTTGCCGATTGCCACGCGGCAATCGACCTGGAATGGGTCAAGGCTGTACTGGACAGCACCCAAACCAAAACTATTGTGCAGTAATAAAGTTAAAGGAGTTCACTTTGAGCGATCACGCTATTTTACAACGGCAGATAGAAAATGCGATTACACAGCAATTCGCGGCTGAGGATGAAGGATTGCGCGCCGCCTTGACCTCGGCGAAAGAGGCAGGATTACCAGCAATCCAGATTTCACCGCTACAGGGTAAATTCTTACAATTGTTGGCTACCATGTGTAACGCACACAAAATACTCGAAATTGGCGCGTTAGCAGGGTATAGTGGCATCTGGCTGGCTCGTGCGCTCCCAGCAGACGGCCATCTCATTAGCATCGAAGTAAGCCCTGAACACGCGGCAGTAGTACGCAATTCATTCGCACACGCAGGGGTCGGGGATCGTGCCGAAGTCCGCGTGGGGAAAGCCCTTGAGGTGCTCCCGCAACTACAAAGCGAGGCTCCCTTTGATCTTGTCTTTATCGACGCCGATAAAGCACCCTATCCGCAATACCTGGATTGGGCCTTACAATTGACCCGCCCCGGTAGTATTATCGTCGCGGATAACTGTATTCGCGGCGGTAAAGCCTTTCAGCCAACGGACGATGAAGGCACGGCGGGGGTCGCGGAGTACAATCGGCGCATCACCAGCAACCCACGTCTCGTTTCACTAGCCCTGGCGATGGATGACGACTATACCGATGGTTTTGCCATCTCCGTCGTGCGCTACAAGTAATCACTGTGGGGTGGCTTCGGCACCTCAAAGCGGAAAAGACAGATCTTGACGTACCTGTGCCATGTCCTGAGCGGATTTCCCATTGGCGTTCGATAGGAGTGCCCGGCTCCGATTGACAAAAATGGGAAATCCGCTCAGGTTGATTGCTCAACATCAATCTTCTCTGGTGGTAGCTCTTTTTTGATGTATTCCTCAAGCAATTCCATCTGCTTCATTGCCTTGATCAGGTGTTGCCTATACGAGTCTACCGCGAATTGTAAAGATTGTACTGAAAGTGAGAAGTTATATTGGGCACTCTCGAGGCTGCTATTCATTTTGGTCTCCGCTATGAAGATAGCCTCCATGCACTGCTTTTTTAGCTCCTCTGCCTGGTTCATATATTCTTGATGGCTTGATTGAGTAAAAGAGGCAGCCCATTGTTGCCATTGACGGGACTCATCCAATCTAATTTGCGTGATATCATTTTTAAATACCTGTATGCTTCTTTTCATTTCGGCAATATCCCTATAATATTGCGCTTGTACCTTCTGCCTCGTTCTAAGCGTAAACCATGCAAAGAAAACGGTCATCGCCAGCATGATGCAGGCCAGAATAAACACAAGCAAGTCGAAGCCTATGACTTGTGTTGTTCCAAAGATGAAGGCGGCGATGATTAAACCACAGATGGTAATGAGGACAAGGATGATAGAAAGACTAACATCTTTCATGCTAGTAGATTTTTTTGGCGGCTCTACTTGCGGAACCATCTCGTGCATCTATTTCGCCTCCACTAAAAGAGCAGGTAGATCACAGGTAGATAAAAAAAGCAAGTTTTTCATTTTTGGGAACATAGCACTGCAACATGGTATGCTCCCCGGTAAAACGAATCTAGTATAGCACAGAAAGTTGTAGTCGGTTATAGGACAAGCGTCTCTCGCCGGGAAGTCTCAAAAGTACGGCTAGGATTAAACGTGTTGAGATCGATGGTGGCATGATCAAATGGAGCGGGCATGCGAACATGCCCGTGATCGACATCGCCAGTGAGCACCGCTTCGACCAAGAGGGCAGTAATGGGAGCATGCATCAGGCCATGGCCCGAGAAACCGACGGCGTGGACCAGGTTTTGCTGATGCGTGTCGCGACCGATAAGTGGGTTGGCATCAGGAGTGGTGCCATAGAAGCCACAAGTAGTAGCGATTAAGCCGCCGACGTTAGCAAGCTCCGATGAGAATTCCTCTACTTGTCCGAGGATGGCGTAGCCATAGTTGTCAATGCCGTTATCATGGCGAAATGGGGGATCGACACGGTCCTGGTCGGCATCGCTGAAAAACGTCTCTGGCTCCGTCTCGTGTCCCCACGCAAGCAGCAAAAGCTCATGTTCTGGTCGCGAGTGCGCCCCACGATGGCTCCCTACGCCGTAGACGATCATGGGGAGCTGCTGCCATGCCGTAGTGTCCATAACAGGCTGCGTTGGCTTCATAAAATAGAGGTAGCGTTTGAGTGGAGAAACAGGTAGGGCCATGCCACCAATGCGCGGGCTAAGGCGAGGCGCCCATGTGTTGGTGGCGTTGACGAACCAGTCAGCCTCAACCGTTCCCTTATTTGTCACCAACGCGCTGATGCGATCAGCACCAAGCATGGCACCGATTACCTCAGTATGCGGTTGCACGTGAACGCCCAGTTCTTTTGCCCGGCGGAACCCTTCGTTATAAATCATGTGCGGTATTAGGAAACCATCGCTGGAACACCAGGTCGCTCCCGCTAAACGGTCAGGGCTGAGAAAGGGCCAGCGTTCCTGGACATGCTGAGGGGTCAACACTTCAACAGGAAGACCAAGACGTTGCTGCATACTGGCAGCAGTTTGTGCGTGCTGCCATACTTGGGCCAACTCGTGTTGTCTGCGCGGCTGCCAAACCGGAATAGCCTCGGGAGCTTCATAGAGGAACAAGTAGCCATTCTGGCGCATAACAGGTTGCTGGCGCACATCTGTAGGGCTATGCAAGAGGTCATGGAAGTGGCTGTACCACCACTCACTATATTGCATGCCGACAACAGTCTCTTCAGTGCTGAACTGCGCGCGAATACCTGCCGAAGAACGGCTGGAAGAGCCATTACCCAATTGGGCCTTCTCCAAGACAGTCACGCGGAAGCCACGCTCCGCCAGTCGAACAGCGATCAGTGCGCCGGTCGCACCACCACCAATGATAACAACATGTTCAGCGGAAGAGGAAGGTGCCATAATTATCCTCCTTGTCTCACAAGCAGCATTATCCAGAGCTACTCGACAGTACAAATGGGTAGGTATATAGTATATCTTATTAGGTACAGGCACAGGATTGGAAATAAAGAAACTACTAAAAATCAGGAGTTTACATGACCATCATCAGTGATTTTCATAACCATGTTGTTCGTAGTTCCGCGCTAGAGATGGTGCAAGCGGCACAAACAAAGGGTTTGCAGGTACTTGGCCTAACGGAGCACGTTTTCCAGATGGAAGAGGCGCGCTCCCCACTCGCGCACATGGCACTTGAAGGCCCCATGCACACCTTCGCAACCTATATCGAACAGGTGCATAAGGCGGCACACGATAGCGGACTGGATGTGCGCCTTGGTCTGGAGGTCGATTTCATTCCAGGTAAGAACGAGCAAATACAGGCAGCCCTACAAGCGTATCCCTGGGATTTTCTGATTGGCTCTATTCACCAGGTGGATGATATTCAGTTTGAAGCTGGCGTTTATAGGAATCGTGAAGAGGGCGAGGCTTGCTGGCTGCGCTACTTCGCGCTCCTGCGTGAAACTGTGGCGAGTGGCTACTTTAGCCTTGTCAGTCACCCGGTGCGTATGCGCGTAAAGAACCCGTATCTTCCCCCGAATTTTAACGCAGAACTGGAGCAGTTGGCGGCAGAAGCTACACGCTGCAACGTTGCTTTAGAGCTAAACGGCTACGATATACTGCGCTATCCAGAGTTGGTAACGCAGCTTGCTCTAGCCTGTGCGCGTAAGCAGACGCCGATCAGTGTGGGGTCGGATGCACATATACCAAGGCAGGTGGCCCAGGCGCACAAGCAGACGGAAGAAATAATGCGCAGCGCGGGCATCACCCAGGTTAGAATATGGCGGCAGCGAGTTGCAGAATCGTATAGCATAGCGTAAAAATAGCTTACGCATTGTCGGCTTTCAACTCACCTGAATGCGATCCCAACCGGATATGAACCTCCTTCCTGATCGAGCTTACTATAGATTTGTTGAAAGGACTGCCGGGCACGCGATAGGCGGCTGCGCACCGCCGAAAGTGTGTCGTGCAGAACTTCCGCGATCTCTTTATAAGTAAACCCTTCCGCGTCCAACAGGAGACATAGTACGGAGGAAGTAGGCAGTTGGGCCAGCACACGATTCACTAGTTCACGCTCCATTATACGTTCCTCAAAGTGGTCATCACACACCAGATATGCTTCACTCGGCTCATCGAATAAGTCTTCGCCGTTGCCGTGCGGCGTTGGAAAAGGCACCCAGGTGACATACTTACGACGTCGCCACTCACTGCGCACCTGGTTCAACGCGATACGATACAACCAGGGGGCAAATCGTAATTCCTCCCCCTTCATTCTGGGCATAGCACGATACGCCGCCAGGAAGGCTTCCTGGCAAAGATCTTGTGTCAATTGCATATCGTGCGTCATGCTATACAGCATGCGTCGAATACGCGGTTCATAGAGTATCACCAGGGCCTCGAAGGCCGGAACTGAACCCTGACAAGCATCGATAACGAGTAGGCACTCGTTTTCCTCAGCTTTCATGCAACACCATAATTTCGCTGCGCGTGTGAAGCATCACTTCAAAGTATCATCAACAAACAAGGCTACTTGTTCCGCTACCGTTGAATTAAGAGCAATTTGTGCCACGTATGGCCCGACGTGCTCTAGCATAGGACGTTTTTCGAGGCGAGAATATGAAGTACTTCACAAATTGAGGAAGAATCGTACTCATTATGCGAGAGGCTTGAAGCGAGGGATGCTGATGGTATCAGTCACCGGGTCAAAAACGACTTGGACGGGCAGGTCAACGCGTAAATATTCCGGCAATATACCAACAATGTTGGACATCATGCGCGGACCCTCGGCGAGCTGTATGATGGCGACATTATAGGGCGTATCTTGCACAAATTCAGGCGCTTTGTTCTGATGGATAATGGTATAGGAGTAGATCACGCCTCGTCCACTAGCCGTGACCCAACTAATCTTCTCAGCCCCACAATGCATACAATAGAGGCGCGGATAAAACTGGTGCTGCTGACACTGTTCGCAAAATTGCAAACGCAAGATACCGGAGCGGCATCCTTCCCAAAATGGACGATTCTCCTCAGTGACAACCGGCAAGGGTTTAGCTTGAACACCTTCTGGCATGATTGTTCCGTCTCCATCAAACTATGTTGCTCAAAGTATACGCAATATTGCCCCAAGAGGCAAGCAATGTGTGGAGGATGCAGACATTCTGAGCGTAGCCTTGTCATTCTGAGCGCAGCGAAGAATCTCTCGTGGCTCTGAGGAGGATGGACTGGGTTTCGCCAACGAGAACGCTTGCGTTGCTCTTCATCAAGAAGCTATAATGATGCCACTGCTTAGATGACATTGAAGACAGGATGGGCTACATATGTCTATGTACAATGGTCGTATCGCCATCGTTGGCGTTGCCGAATCAGATTATGGTCGCGTGCCATCCATGACGGAGATGGAACTTCATGCCCAGGCAACCTGGCGAGCGTTAACAGAGAGTGGTCTGCACAAAAACGAGATCGACGCTGTCTTCTGTAGCTCTCATACGCAGGGTATGCCCACCGTCATGCTGTGTGAATATTTGCAAATCTTCCCGCGCTATAGCGATAGCACCTCTATTGGCGGCTCATCCTTCGAAGCCCACCTAAATCATGCCGTCGCGGCTATTCGAGCGGGAAAATGCTCAGTAGCTCTCATCACGTATGCCAGTAACCAACTCTCCAGTCGGGGGCGCATGATTGGCACAGGTGGTCGACCAGCGACCATTCCTGAAGCCACCTATGAAATACCCTATGGCAACACCCTGGTGGGAGCATACGCGATGGCCGCACGCCGACACATGCATCAGTATGGCACGACCTCTGAGCAACTGGCAGAAATAGCCGTCATCACACGCCACCATGCCAGCCTTAATCCGCTAGCCATGTACCGCGAACCGATTACAGTGACGGATGTGCTCAACTCGCGTATGATCGCTGAGCCTCTGCATTTACTCGATTGCTGTGTGGTGAGCGATGGTGGCGGAGCCGTGCTAGTGACCACCGAAGAGCGCGCGCGTGACTTGAAGCAAACACCCGTATTTGTGCTGGGCAGCAGCGAGAGCCATACCCATGCCCATATCTCACAGATGCCTGATTTGACGGTAACAGCAGGAGCTATGACCGCTCCTCGTGCCTTCGCTGAAGCAGGTGTTTCACCAGCCGATATCGATATGGCGATGATCTACGACTCCTTCACGATTACGGTACTGCTCTTGCTGGAAGATCTGGGGTTCTGCAAGAAGGGCGAGGGTGGTGCATTTGTGCAGCATGGACGCATTGCCCTAGGCGGTCAATTGCCGATTAATACTGATGGCGGTGGATTATCCTCCAATCATCCAGGGATGCGCGGCATCTTTCTGCTTATCGAGGCCACACGCCAATTGCGCGGTCACTGCGGCCCACGACAAGTTGCAGGGGCCAGACTAGCCGTGGCACATGGCAGTGGAGGACTGCTGTCGTCACAGGCCACAACTATTCTTGGGCTATGATATAAGCCTCAGCTTTCCCAATAAAGCTAAAAACCACTAGACAATCATCATTTTTTCAGGTATACTTGCTTTACAAGCAAGCGTGCTGTGTTTTTATTACTCTGAATGTTTCCTCGGTCGTCCACACTTTGTCTCTGCAAACAGATTTCCTACTGGCTACGCCCCCTCTTTTGCTTGAGTATCACCTGTCGCGCAGTTGCAAACATTCGCCAGAGCACAGCCTCTCACCAAACCTACAGCATTTTTCAAAGGAGGATCATCGTTATGGTAGCGTTATCAGTGCGTGGAGAGGTCGCGGATTTCCAGGATGTAGATCAGTTTCAAGCAGGGAAAAGCGAATTCGAGTGCGGCTTCTTCGCGGTAGCCATTGTGAAGGCGATGAATGAAGTTGGGAAACCACCGTTACAGTCCGTAGCTGCCATGATTAGTGAAGCCGAGACATGGTATGCCCAATACAACGGGGATAATAGTTGGGCAAACAGCAACGGCATGTCTCTGCAACAACTCTATGATGTGATTGTGCAGGCTGGATTGCACTTCCAGGCTATCGCAACCGACAGAACATTGCTGCAAGCTTGGGTACGCCTTGGTTATCCAGTGATTATAGCGGGTGCGGAAGGCGGGATGTTTGATATCGGTCTTGGTGATGTTGTGCCATACCCATGGCGTCCCTCTGGCAACCACATGGTTGTAATCAGCGGCGTGACAGTAAATGGCAATTTCTTAGTGCGTGACTCTGCAAACTGCACCGATCTGTCTAACCCTAATAGCCTGCGACCTGGCCCACGTACATACGATGCAAGCAGGTTACAGTTAGTATCGGCAACCGTCGTGGTTCCACCATGGTTGCCCAGACCGCCTGCAGGTTTTGACCCACGCAAAGGTCAATTAACGCCCAATGTTCCCCAGGGATGGCAAGATGATGGCACCACCTTAACCGCACCCAATGGCTTCACGGTCAAGCTTGGCTTTAGAAAACACATCCTTGCCCATAATTGGGACGCGAGAAATGTGCCGCTGCAAGCCGAGATGGGACGTTCCCCTGTCGAAGAATCCAATCCAGCACTCGGTTCTGGCACGCAACAAATATTCAACAGCACAACATTGGAATGGACTCCAACACGAGGCGTTTTTGTAGCCTGGACAGGCCCGGAATTGCTCAAAGTACGAGCCGACAAGGCCGCTCTACAAGCAGAGCTTGCAGAGCTAGAGCAGAAATTGATCGCCAACCAGAATGCATCCTCATCCTCCCCTGCCTAAAAGAGAAAAATCATGCTAACGCAGCAAATTGTCACGACGCAAAGCAACCTATCAGAGTGGAGCATCTGGCACACGCTCGGTCTCGTTGGTATCCTCGCGGCTCTCGGCCTGGATGAACTGCTGATTCCTCTGTCATCTCGTCTGTGGACATGGTTGGGAGCCGTAGCACTGCTGACGCTATTCGCTGCCATAGCTGGTCACGGCGTCACGGGATGCTGGCGTGGGCCGTTGATTGACGAGCGCAACAAGATTAGTCTTTCGCGCTTGCAAGCACTGCTCTGGACGTTGCTCATCCTCTCAGCTCTGCTGTCTGCCGCGCTCACCAATATGCGCAATGGACAAGCTGACCCTCTGGCCATTGTAATGCCAAGCGGACTATGGATATTGATGGGCATCAGTGCCACCGCGCTGGTCGGTGCGCCGCTTATCCTGAGTGGAAAAAAGAAGCGCAGTGCAGATGAAGAGCAAACCCAGCGCACACTGAATCTGTTAGTCAAACAGAATGTGAACATTGCTACCGTCACCACCATGGGACAAGTGCTTATCAATACCAGTCCGCAAAACGCTCGCTGGGCCGACCTGTTTAGCGGTGAAGAGACTGGCAACGCGGCCCAGTTCGACCTGGGAAAGATGCAATTGTTTTACTTCACCATTATCCTGGTACTGGTCTATGCGGCCGCACTGGGTAGCCTCTTTATTGGCCCTGTGCGCGTTATTGACACGTTCCCAGATATGGATACAAGCATCCTGGCACTGCTCAGTATCAGCCACGCGACATACCTGACCAACAAAGCTATTCCCCATAGCGAAACAAAGTAGCTAGACTCTTGCTTCAGCTCGTTTTATGTGTCTCTGGCATCTGGGCAAGGGATGATTTCACCTCAAGATAGCGAGCGAGGATGAAAACCACGTCTGAGAGGCGGTTCAGGTAGCGCACGACCTCACCATTGGCAATAACACCATCGTGCAGCAATTTCACCACCATGCGCTCCGCCCTCCGGATGATCGTGCGAGCCAGGTCCAAGGTTGCACCTTCAACGGTATCGCCAGGCACAATGAATTTATTCGGGATTTCCACTTCTTGTTTGAGCGACTCCTCCACCTGCTCCAGGTGTTGTACGTGCTCAACGGTCATACGAAAGCCCAGTTTTTCATAATTCTCTGCTGGGCTAGCCAGTTCAGCCATCAGGAGGTAGAGGTCATTTTGCATATCGTAAATAATCTGTTTGATTTTGGGGTCCTGGATCATAGCTCGTGCCATCCCTAAAGCGGAGGTAGCTTCATCGACGGTGCCAAAAGTATCGGGGCGTGGATCGTATTTTGGCACGCGTTGCTCCCCTATTAGTCCGGTATAGCCGCTATCTCCTGTGCCAGTGGTTACCTTTGCCATTGCTGTTTCCTTTTTTCTTCACCTATTCGTTGCATCTGTTGAGTCAGGCACCTGATAGTGATAGGCGCGACTGACACGACGCCAGTCAAGTTCGCGACCGCGCACAGGGCGTTCCTCGTCGAGTGCTGCAAGGTGATTAGTGGCGAGAAAACGCCGTCGCAAATTCGAGAGGTCAATTTGCTCTTCCAGTGGGAAAAACGCACGATAGAGCAGTGTTGCTTCAGCCAGCGTCAGTATCCCATCGCCTGCGGCTGGTTCCTTAACAATGCTCATTGGGCGTGTCTCTTTCTGTATGTCAACATCCTCAGCGTGTCTTAACCCGTCCAGGCTCTCGTGTATGCCCATATCGGCGAGGTATTGTAGCACAATCTCAGGGTCGCGCTGCACCTGTGAACGCAGAGTATGGATAGCGGTCTGCAACACGGTGCCCACTTCGGGGTCAAGTTTACGCTGGCCCGACTCGATCTCTGTCACAGGCGTCCAGCCTACGCGTAGGCTCGGTACGTTATTGGCATGCAAGTTGGGACGCAGTTCATCCCTGTTCGCCCGCAAAAGGACACTATGGATCAACGAAACTGCCGCTCCCTGTTCTGTACTGCCCCAAACATAGACCTGTTGTTCCTGCCAACCAGCCTTTAACTGTATCAATGGTGCATTGGAAGGCCACAGTAGTAGCGCGTCAATCGTGCGATCAACTGCTTCCGTCACTGATTCTGTGCCAAGGACCAGACGCATCGGAGGCCCCCACGGGCCTTCGCGCAATAGGATCCATAAAGACCAGTCGCGAATAGCGAAAATCGCCACACTAGCTGTAACGATTAGACGACGCGGTGAAACATCACGGGCAGGTTGTGCAGAGATGGCCGTATTTGGTCGCGATGGGGGTACACTCATACATGCGCTCCAACAATTTCGATGGTTTAAATACTATGGATAAATATAGCACGTTCGTAGGGATATTGCCATGCTTCAGGCATCATTGACAGAACAAATACTGCGTGATATTATTTTTGTAGACCTTTCCCCAAAAATTGTTACCTGTAGGGTAGTTCTGACCTTCTTTACTATTTCATGATTTAGAGGAGGATTTTGTATGTCACTGTTTTTTAGTCACCGATGGCATGCGCGCGCCATCATCGCCCTCTCGTTCGCGCTCCTATTTACCCTCGCCTCAACGCTTTTCGCCTTCGCCAATGTCACCCTCACGCGGATAAGTACCGATCCCTACACGAATAGTACCAGCCAGCACGCCACAGAGGTCGAGCCAGATACCTATTCATTTGGTTCCACGATTGTTTCAGCCTTCCAGGTGGGCCGATTTAACAATGGTGGTGCCTCCAATATCGGCTTCGCGACCTCGACAAATGGCGGAACAAGCTGGACGAGTGGTTTCCTGCCCAATACAACCACCTTTGCAACCCCACCTGGGATATATGATCGGCTCAGCGACGCCTCGGTGGCCTACGACGCTGCCCATAATGTCTGGCTTATCTCCTATCTTGGCTTAGTGGGTTCAAATCCAAACATTGCTCCCAGTGCTCCTGCAGTCTTGGTCAGTCGCTCGATGAACGGCGGTCTCACCTGGGTCGCACCAGTTCAAGTGAATTCCTCGGGTGGAACGACCAGTCAGGACAAAAACTGGTCTGTCTGTGATGATACGTCGACCAGCCCTTTCTACGGACATTGTTATACCGAATGGGACGACAATGGGAACGGCAACCTCGTCCAGATGAGTACTTCCACTGACGGAGGGGCGACGTGGGGAACAAGAAAATCGACAACCAACCATGCGACCGTCATTGGAGGGCAGCCTGTTGTGCAGCCCAATGGTACGGTCATTGTCCCCATCGAGAACGCGAACGAAACATCGTTGCTCTCTTTCACCTCGACTAATGGTGGAACAAGTTGGAATAGCACGACTACGGTTACCTCCATTCGCCACCATACTGATGCTGGTAGTATTCGCTCCGGCTCTCTACCCACCGCGGAAATCGATGGCGCAGGGAAAGTCTTTGTTGTCTGGTCGGACTGCCGCTTTGAACGGAACTGTAAAGCCAACGATATGGTGATGACCACCTCGACCAACGGCACAACCTGGACAACCGTAACGCGTATCCCTGCCGATGCTGTCGGAAGCGGAGTAGACCACTTCATTCCTGGTCTGGCAGTAGATAAAAGCACGTCGGGGAGTAGCGCACATCTTGGCTTGGCCTACTATTACTATCCCGTGAGTAGCTGTACTTCTTCCACCTGCAAACTTGATGTCGGATATATCTCCTCAACCAATGGGGGCAGCACTTGGAGTGCGGTAACCCAGTTGGCTGGCCCGATGACACTTACCTGGCTGGCAAATACCACGCAAGGCTTCATGGTTGGAGACTACATTTCTACCTCTATTGCGAATGGAACAGCACGCCCGGTTTTTGAAGTTGCTAACGCGAACAGTGGCAGCACTTTCGATGAAGCAACGTATAGTCCGACAAGTGGTCTCCTGGTTCATGGCGGTCACAACTCTGGCATAAGTGATGCGGTTGTTGCTGGTGCTGCACCGACTTCACAGAACCCTGGTCAATACCGCTAAAGGTAGTACTACCCTTCACGCAAGTGGGCCAATCACCTGAACACAGATGATTGGCCCATTCCACATACTCATCTCTTCGTCACGGTATCAGGCCCACGTCCGTCCACCATCCATGCTCTGAAGCAGAAGATCTCCTGAAACCACTGCCCAGCCATGCGTACTGGACACGAAGTTGAGCCGAGTGACATGGCTAAAGGCGGAATTGGCTGGTTGCTTCGTCCAAGTATGCCCACCATCATTGGTCATCAGCAAATTAGTTCCATCCGTCACCCAGCCATGTAGTTCATCGAGGTAATCGACCGTCGCCAGTCCAATGGACAGTGGCACTGTAGGCTCCCAGGTGACTCCTCCATTGTGAGTCTGATAGATTATTGTCATAGCCTGTCCCACCTCTACAGGCAGGATGCCCTGGGTGGTCGAGAAAAACTCTGGGGGCAGCAACGAGAGCGATGCCAATGGCACATTCGATGGCAAGGATAACTGTAGCTGGTTCCATGTACTTCCACCATCATGCGTCACAAAGAGCCAGGAAAGATGGGGCACGGTGTTGCTACCAGTGATCCAGCCCGTGGATGTGTTGAGAAAAGTGATCCCAGTTTTGGTGCCGCCAAAGGGAAGTTTTCCAGGTGGTGGCGCGTCTGTGGAAGACGGAAGCACGCTGGACAGTTCCTTCCACGTCTTCCCACCATCTGCTGTGCGCATCACGACTGCTCGCTCTGCTCCGCCAATGCCGCCTTGGTTAAAGAGTATCCAACCATCCTGCGCGGAGACAAAGGTGATTTGAGCGATTATCAGATTGCCGTCGCCACTTGTAACGACGCTACTCTGCCAGCTCTGCCCGCCATCGCTAGTACGGTAAATGTTCGTTTTCGTTGGGTCGGCTGCAGGAACAGCGAGCCATGCAGTCGAAGCATCCAAGGCCATGTGGACAGTGCCAGTTGTCAGCGTGATTCCTCGTGGGGTGACATCTTTCCAATGGAGACCCCCATCGGAGGTGTAAAGGAAGGCTTTGCTTGTCAGTAGCCAGTCGGTAGAGGCATCAAGCAGTGCGAGTTGTTGAGCAGGATGTCCCACTCCACTTTGGGTGCTATGATGAGCAAGATTCAGCACCACGAGTAGTCCTACAACCACTAACGCAGCGCACAGCCCTGCCCCGATAGTTCCTAGTCGCTGCCGCCAAAGCGGCCTCTTTACCCGGCGCATGTCCTTACTTGTCATTATTCGTACCCTATGAGGTGAAGTATGGCGTGTTTCATGAGATTGGACGTTTGCTAGACTGCTCTGCTCAAACTGCTGCGCTTCAATGTTTGCCATGAATCGGTGTTGGACGCGTGCCAGACGCTGCTCCATGGAGTCAGACGGCGGGTAGAGTATACGCAAGTGCTTGAGAAGCTCCTGGTTTTCATCCTTCCCTTCGTCAGGCATGCTATCATCAAACTCATTCATAACCGACTCCTTTCTTTATGCTGGTAGCTGGTCCGTAGTTGCGCTAAAGTACGAGAGTACACTTTGCGTACAGCAGCTTCCCGTTTATTGAGCAATATAGCGACATCGGCAAAGGGCAAACCATCGCCAATACGTAACTTTAGTACTTTTTGTTGAAACAAGGATAAGGCTCCGACAAGTACACCGAGCTCGGCGAATTCTTCTCGGCGGAGGGCGATTTGTTCTGGAGTGAGTATTTGCCCATTACGTTCACTCTCTTCAATGTGTTCCAGAGAAAACACAGTCATGCGGGCAGCGCGACGATACCGATCCACCAGTTTATTATGTGCAACACGCCGTAACCAGACCAACTGCTGCTTATCAGCTAACCAGGACAAGTTGTCTTGCTCCCATGCTGCCGTAAAGACCTCCAGTACGAGGTCCTCCGCATCCTCAAGAGAGGGTGTGTGAAGCCGCAGATAGGCAAAAACACTGTGGGCGTAGCGTTCAAAAAGCGTTATATCCACATTTCCTGTAGTGAGACGTTCTTCGTGATACTGCATGTTCTCCTTCCTCGCTCCAAAGTTCACCTACTAGAGTCGTAAAAAGGACAAAAATGTGACACGATCACCTTCTCATGTTGCGGATTATGGGGAGAGTAAAGCAAACAAGAAAAGCCTGGCATCTTTTTATGCTTCTCGTATTTACCTGTTGCCTGAGCCTGACTGTGGTGGGTACTAAGTATCCATCAATACTTTGAAGGTGGCGATCTGCTCGCTAGTCATATGGTTGAGGAAGGGTGGGCGTTGCCGCATTTCGATTTGCCAGGCAGGATCGGTGTCTATTTGATCATCTCCTAGCTTGCCGAGTGGTCCGGCGACATCAGCTTTGACGTTGGGATTGTACGATTGAAAGTCGCCCAGATGACCGAGTAGCAAGTGATGATTGTTGATAGTTTCATCGCACAATGTCATCAGGTTCCGCTCGTCGAGTTCAAGTTCGGGTCTACCAAGTTTGACACAGAAGTGGAAGGGCAGCATATGATGTACTTGCAAACCTGAACCTGGTTGTCCTTGGCCACAGGCGGCACATGTAGGGTGCGCCAGGAGATGTGCCTTCTCCACAACCGGCCATTGACCACTACGGGGCATTTCTCCTGCCGCGATTGCTCCGTTGTCTGTAGCTCCAACAGTCGAATCCAATGCCGTCTCCGTTGTGGTCTGTCCCCAGCTATGAGACTGCGATAGAGGTGTTGGTACCTGTTCTATAGCATTCTGAGGTTGAGATACAACTGTGGAGGTCTCTGCATCGTTCACCAGACTCTGGTCAGCCATTGTTGGATCTTGGTTCTGTTGCATGATGTTTCTCCTGGAAATAGATTTCGTTGACAATGGTAACGAAACTGGAGATAGCATATCGTAAAGCACAGTTTATTGTCAACTGAAGGTATGAGATGCGATTTACCGACACAGTGTACCTCCTGTAGGAGTGAAATTTTAAACCCACCTACGATACAAACTCGCCACACTCTCGTAAAACCCCAACTTTGCCCAGGCGAGCGTGTGCGGACCTGAAGGAGGCATGCTCCAGGTGTAAGGTTGATCATAATCGCCGCCTTCGCCAAGCTCCACCTCCAATCGTCTCGCTTCAAGCAAGCTGGCACTGTGTTTATCCCAGAGCTGTTCTACGATAATGGCAGTTGACAATAACCCTTGATTCAGCCGATGTAGCATCTCCTCCATCAGCGTTGGTGAGGTATTGAGAAACACACAGATCTGCTCCTTGGGAATACAACGGTACGTATTCAATACGCCCAACACTTGATGTAACGAGCTAAGCGAACTTGACTTCCAGCGCCATGTGGCTGACTGGCTTCCCTGTGCGGCAATGCGGTAATAGATCATATTACACCATCATCTTCCTTCCCAATAGTGAATCCAAATGAACCAAAGGGAAGAGCTGTTCCCTTCATAGACGTTCTTCTACCATGTTTTTTTCCTATTTTTTCCCAAGCATCAACCGTGGTGTTGTAAAATAGAAAAAGCAATCGTTTTGGTATACCTTGTATGGTAGAGAGGATGGAACCTCATTATGTCGGACAGGATGTCAGAGAAGCGACAAACTGAAGATGCACTTTATGAAAGCGAGCAGTAGTTCCGTGCTGTTTGGGAAAATGCTTCAGATGCCATGGCACTTTCCACCGCAGATGGCATAGTCTTTGCCGCCAACCCGGCTTATTTTCGCCTCTACGGCTATACACCAGATGCAGTTATCGGCAATAATTATGCCATTATCTTTCCAGAGGGAGAGCGGAAAGCGGCACAAGAGCTTTACAGCTACATATTTCATAGCACAACAATTAGCTCAACTTTTGAGTCCACGATATGTCGCGCTGATGGGGCTGAACGCATTGTTGAATCTAGCTATAACTTTATTATGCACAACGGAAAACGCGTAGCCATGATTTCCATCGTGCGCGACATCACACAACGCAAAAAGACAGAAGAGGAACTTCGCATCAATCACCTAAAACTTCACTTAGCCTTGAAATTCGGCCATATGAGTTCCTGGGACTGGGCTTAGGTTGAGGTTCTCGTTTTTTTGGTAATTGAATGGAGCGTAAGCGGAAAGTGAACTGGCTCCACTTAGGGCTTATTGGGAAACCTTGATACTCGCCCCGCCTGATGTCCTTGTGGGCATCAGGCGGGCTTACGCTCTAGGGTCGCTTCAGCTCTTACGCTCACTATCAGTAGTAGCATGGTTGGCATTTGAGCCAACATGCTGCTTCGCTAATGGTATGATGGCAGGTATACTGGCATCACTGATAAGCTTGTTGAAGGTGGCTACATCCGTTTTAATGAGTTCGCGCAACTGTTGCAATTGTGCGTCGATGCGTTTCGAGAGATCTGCAAAGACCTCCTGTACCTGACGTGTCGGTGGGGCATCGGCGCTGGCAACCACTTCGGTTAACGTAGCGATCTTGGCAGCCAGTCGCGTAGGATAGTCCATCACATCCACTTGCTTTTTGGCTTTGGGCTGAAACAACTGCTCCTCGATTGCGGTAAGCTTTTCCCTCAGTTGCTTCCCGGCACTGGCAATATCCGCGTGAATACTTTGCCCTTTCGTGCGCTGTTCCCACTCCTCAGTCTGGCGTCGAATGTCACGAATGGTATTGATCGACTCGTGGGTTTCCGAGAGCTTATCGCGTATTGCCAACAACAGGGCAAAGCGCGCCTGTAAGTCCTCCTGCGTCGCTCCTAAGCGAGGGTCCTGAGAAATCTGGAACGAAGCAGTCACTGCCTCAGAGGTTTCATTGCCTATGTTGAGCCGCACATGGTATGTTCCAGGAGGTGCAGATGGTCCTTCCAGGCTATCATCACCAGCACTGCCCTGCGTTTTAGCCGCATCGGGGTAGTTGGTGTTCCAGATAAAGCGATTTGTCCCTGCTTCCTTGGAAAGCCGCACCTCCTTTTTCTCATCGGCCTTCTTCTTGCCAGCAATGCCCGTTGCTTCATCTGTGGATTGCTCTGGTTTTTGCTCCTCGCTGGAGAACGTTTTGATTTCGTTACCCTGGGCATCAAGGAAGGTGAGCGTTACTGCTTCCGCTGGTTTTTCCTTGAGGTAGTAATAGATGACGACACCCTCGGGTGGATTTTGTCCAGCATCGAGATACTTATCCACTTTTTCACCGGTGGCTTTCTCCTCTTGGCGGTAAGCTAGCACGAAAGCACCATTGTGTCGGTAGTTAATGCCTTTAACCGCTGCACGACCATACCCTCCACTCGAGGCCAAGCGGATGAATGGGCGAGGTGGGAACAGGTGAGCAGCGTCAGCACGGAGCGCGTCGCTGAACTGTCGCAGTGGCGTAATATCATCGAGTATCCAGAACGAGCGACCATGCGTGGCGACGACAAGGTCACTATCTTTTATCACAAGATCATGGATTGGGACAACAGGTAGATTCGACTGGAGTGAATGCCAATTAGCCCCATCGTCAAAGGAGACGCTCACGCCTGTCTCTGTTCCCGCGTAGAGTAACCCGCGCCGGGCAGGGTCTTCGCGGATAGTACGGGTATAGATGTTCTCTGCCAGACCATCGGTGATCTTTGTCCAAGTTTTACCAAAGTCATTCGTTTTGTAGAGATACGGTTGGTAATCGTCTTGTTTGTAGCGTGTGGCAGCAACATAGGCGGTAGCAGGGTCATGGGGCGATGGCTCAATAATACTGATCAGTGCCCATTCAGGTAGTTCTGGCGGCGTGATATTCTGCCAGGTGCTGCCACCATCGCGTGAGATGTGCACCAGTCCATCATCTGAACCAGCCCAGAATAGTCCACGCTCAAGTGGCGACTCAGCAAAGGCAAAGATTGTCCCATAGTACTCTGTACCGACATTATCTTTTGTGATGGGGCCGCCGGAGGACTCCATCCTGCTCTTGTCATCGCGAGTGAGGTCGGGACTGATCTCCTCCCAACTGCTCCCTTCGTCGGTGGAGCGGAAGGCGTGGTTGCCCGTCGCATAGAGTACGTTGGGATCGTGTGGCGAGAGCAGGATAGGGAACGTCCACTGAAAGCGATATTTGGCGTCCCTAGCAGCCCAACCCAGGTACGTTTCGGGCCAAATAGTAATGTCGCGCAACTGGCCCGTGTGGTGGTTATAGCGTGTAAGATAGCCCAGGTAACTGCCAGCATAGACAATATTCGGATTGTCGGGTCGCACCGCGATATACGCACTTTCGCCGCCACCAATCTCGTAATAGTCAGTCAAGGTAATGGCAGAGAGCCGTGAGCGGCTGGGTACCGTAATGGTTGAATTGTCTTGCTGACCACCATAGACGCGATACGGTAACTGGGTATCAGTGGTAACATGGTAGAATTCCGCGGTTGGCTGATTATAGATAGAAGACCAGGTCTCGCCGCCATCATAAGAGACGCAGGCACCACCATCACAACCCAGGATCACGCGTTGAGAATCGTGGGGATCAATCCAGAGATCATGATGATCGCCGTGAGGGGTAGCCACCTTAGCGAAGGTTTGCCCACCATCAATCGACTTTAAACAGTCTTCGTTAAGCACCCAGACGGTATCGGCATCCTGGGGGTCAGCAATAATGTGCTGGTAGTACCAAGGGCGTTTGCGCAAGTCGCCATCCTCTGAGAGGCGCAACCACGTCTTGCCGCCATCATCGGAACGAAAAACAGCACCATCTTCGGCCTCGACGATGGCCCAAACACGATCTGTCCTGGCACCGGAGATGGCAACACCTATTTTACCCAGCAGACCAGTTGGCAATCCTTGTGCTCGTGTAATGTCAGTCCACGTATCGCCGCCATCGCTGGTTTTAAATATCCCACAGCCTTCGCCTCCACTCTGTAGCGTATGCGGCAAACGCCTGGTACGCCAGAGCGCGGCGTAGAGAATGCGTGGATTACATGGGTCCATCACAATATCGTGAACACCGATATCCTCGCTCTGGAACAGGACGTGTTCCCATGTATTGCCACCATCGCGGGAGCGATAGACGCCGCGTTCTGCATTCGGGCCGTGGGCGTGTCCGAGTGCCGCAACATAAACTAGGTCGGGATTCTGGGGATGGATCCGAATCTTGCCGATATGACGCGTGTCTGCCAGACCCATATGTTGCCAGGTCTTGCCACCATCGGTCGACTTATAGACGCCATCCCCGTGGGTGACGTTGCCACGGATGGTTGTCTCACCCATGCCAACGAAGAGGACGTTCGGATCCGATGGCGCAACCGCAATCGCGCCAACCGAGGCTCGTTTAAAGAATCCATCGGAGACGTTCTCCCAAAATACTCCGCCGTTCGTTGTTTTCCAAACACCTCCGCCGGTTGATCCGAAGTAGAACACCTGGGAATGAGACACGTCGCCAGTTACTGCTACAACACGTCCACCGCGATAAGGGCCGATCAAACGCCATTCGAGCGACTTCAATAATGCTGATACGTCGCCAGGATATAGAGTTGTTAATGCTTGCTCGTTGTGTAGGTTATCATGCGATTGCGCTGTAGAATCCATGCGCGATTGCTCCTTTTCTATTGGCAGCCGTGGGCTGCTCCTCAGTGGGGGATGGCCTCTTTCTGGCACGAAAGCTGCTGTTGCTCACTTACAGGTATACCACATAAGTGCAAGATATGGCTAATTCACTGCGCATTATCCCTTGTTTATCAGTTTAAACCCGTCTATACTTACAAGTATCGTCCCATCAAAAAACAAGGAGAAAAAGAGGATGGAAGCACACGTCAATAATCACGAGGTGTTCTACACGACGCAGGGCCAAGGGCGTCCAATGTTGCTGATGCATGGTGGATCAGGGTTAGATCATACATATTTTCGTCCATGGCTTGATGCAGTCAGCGACCAAGCGCAGTTGATTTACTATGATCAATTTGGGCAGGGACGTTCGACTAGGCCGCAAAATTTTGATGATATCAGTATGGAAACGTGGGTGGACGAGGCTGATGCGCTGCGTGCCGCGCTGGGACACGAGAAGATAATCCTTTTCGGTCATTCGTATGGCGGTTTTATCGCTCAGGAGTATGCTTTGCGTTACGGGGACCATCTGGACGGTCTGATTCTTTGCGATACGGCTCCGGTGCTAGACTATTTCGATGTGGTCATGGCCAATGCCAATGCACGGGGAACGAGTGAGCAGGTAGCAGCCCTCGTCGCAGGGCTTTCCGCGCCAGTGGCGGATGATGCCAGTTTTAGGCAAACGTGGGTCACAATTTTGCCTTTATATTTCAATACGCTTGATCCACAAGTGGCGGCGGCACTTGACGAGGCCACGATGTATAGCGCGGGAGCCTTTAATCAGGGTATGGGCAAGCTATTGCCTACGTTCAATGTGCTGAATCGCTTGAGCGAGATCACGGTGCCAACACTTGTTCTGGTGGGCAAAGACGATTGGATCACACCGCCAGCGCAAGCGGCTGAACGTCTGCTTGCTGGAATCCCAAACTCGCAATTGGTCAGGTTCGAGGACAGCGGACATTTCCCGTTCATTGAAGAAAATGAGAAGTTTGTGGCAACGGTCAAAGATTGGATAAGCAGTCTGGGCTAAACAGTTATGTGTAGGAGCGCAAGTCAGCGCAATGCATTGCGCTGACTTGCGCTCCTACACATAACTGTTTAGCCCAGACTGCTTATCCAATCTTTGACCGTTGCCACAAACTTCTCATTTTCTTCAATGAACGGGAAATGTCCGCTGTCCTCGAACCTGACCAATTGCGAGTTTGGGATTCCAGCAAGCAGACGTTCAGCCGCTTGCGCTGGCGGTGTGATCCAATCGTCTTTGCCCACCAGAACAAGTGTTGGCACCGTGATCTCGCTCAAGCGATTCAGCACATTGAACGTAGGCAATAGCTTGCCCATACCCTGATTAAAGGCTCCCGCGCTATACATCGTGGCCTCGTCAAGTGCCGCCGCCACTTGTGGATCAAGCGTATTGAAATATAAAGGCAAAATTGTGACCCACGTTTGCCTAAAACTGGCATCATCCGCCACTGGCGCGGAAAGCCCTGCGACGAGGGCTGCTACCTGCTCACTCGTTCCCCGTGCATTGGCATTGGCCATGACCACATCGAAATAGTCTAGCACCGGAGCCGTATCGCAAAGAATCAGACCGTCCAGATGGTCCCCGTAACGCAAAGCATACTCCTGAGCGATAAAACCGCCATACGAATGACCGAAAAGGATTATCTTCTCGTGTCCCAGCGCGGCACGCAGCGCATCAGCCTCGTCCACCCACGTTTCCATACTGATATCATCAAAATTTTGCGGCCTAGTCGAACGTCCCTGCCCAAATTGATCATAGTAAATCAACTGCGCTTGGTCGCTGACTGCATCAAGCCATGGACGAAAATATGTATGATCTAACCCTGATCCACCATGCATCAGCAACATTGGACGCCCTTGGCCCTGCGTCGTGTAGAACACCTCGTGATTATTGACGTGTGCTTCCATCCTCTTTTTCTCCTTGTTTTTTGATGGGACGATACTTGTAAGTATAGACGGGTTTAAACTGATAAACAAGGGATAATGCGCAGTGAATTAGCCATATCTTGCACTTATGTGGTATACCTGTAAGTGAGCAACAGCAGCTTTCGTGCCAGAAAGAGGCCATCCCCCACTGAGGAGCAGCCCACGGCTGCCAATAGAAAAGGAGCAATCGCGCATGGATTCTACAGCGCAATCGCATGATAACCTACACAACGAGCAAGCATTAACAACTCTATATCCTGGCGACGTATCAGCATTATTGAAGTCGCTCGAATGGCGTTTGATCGGCCCTTATCGCGGTGGACGTGTTGTAGCAGTAACTGGCGACGTGTCTCATTCCCAGGTGTTCTACTTCGGATCAACCGGCGGAGGTGTTTGGAAAACAACGAACGGCGGAGTATTTTGGGAGAACGTCTCCGATGGATTCTTTAAACGAGCCTCGGTTGGCGCGATTGCGGTTGCGCCATCGGATCCGAACGTCCTCTTCGTTGGCATGGGTGAGACAACCATCCGTGGCAACGTCACCCACGGGGATGGCGTCTATAAGTCGACCGATGGTGGCAAGACCTGGCAACATATGGGTCTGGCAGACACGCGTCATATCGGCAAGATTCGGATCCATCCCCAGAATCCCGACCTAGTTTATGTTGCGGCACTCGGACACGCCCACGGCCCGAATGCAGAACGCGGCGTCTATCGCTCCCGCGATGGTGGCAATACATGGGAACACGTCCTGTTCCAGAGCGAGGATATCGGTGTTCACGATATTGTGATGGACCCATGTAATCCACGCATTCTCTACGCCGCGCTCTGGCGTACCAGGCGTTTGCCGCATACGCTACAGAGTGGAGGCGAAGGCTGTGGGATATTTAAAACCAGCGATGGCGGCGATACGTGGACTGACATTACACGAGCACAAGGATTGCCAACTGGTCTGCTGGGTAAAATAGGTGTTGCCATCTCCGGTGCCAGGACAGATCGTGTTTGGGCCATCGTCGAGGCCGAAGATGGTGCTGTTTTTCGTTCCGATGATGGCGGCAAGACGTGGTTGCGCCTCTCAGAGGATGGCGACTTGCGCAAACGCCCTTGGTACTACCAGCACATTATTGCTGACCCCCAGGATGCCGATACCGTCTGGGTGCTTAACGAAGACTGTTTAAAGTCGATTGATGGTGGGCAAACCTTCGCTAAGGTGGCTACCCCTCACGGCGATCATCATGATCTCTGGATTGATCCCCACGATTCTCAACGCGTGATCCTGGGTTGTGATGGTGGTGCCTGCGTCTCTTATGATGGCGGCGAGACCTGGTCTTCTATCTATAATCAGCCAACCGCGGAATTCTACCATGTTACCACTGATACCCAGTTACCGTATCGCGTCTATGGTGGTCAGCAAGACAATTCAACCATTACGGTACCCAGCCGCTCACGGCTCTCTGCCATTACCTTGACTGACTATTACGAGATTGGTGGCGGCGAAAGTGCGTATATCGCGGTGCGACCCGACAATCCGAATATTGTCTATGCTGGCAGTTACCTGGGCTATCTTACACGCTATAACCACCACACGGGCCAGTTGCGCGACATTACTATTTGGCCCGAAACGTACCTGGGTTGGGCTGCTAGGGACGCCAAATATCGCTTTCAGTGGACGTTCCCTATCCTGCTCTCGCCACACGATCCCAACGTACTCTATGCGACGGGCAACCACGCCTTCCGCTCCACCGACGAAGGGAGCAGTTGGGAGGAGATCAGTCCCGACCTCACTCGCGATGACAAGAGCAGGATGGAGTCCTCCGGCGGCCCCATCACAAAAGATAATGTCGGTACAGAGTACTATGGGACAATCTTTGCCTTTGCTGAGTCGCCACTTGAGCGTGGACTATTCTGGGCTGGTTCAGATGATGGACTGGTGCACATCTCACGCGATGGTGGCAGCACCTGGCAGAATATCACGCCGCCAGAACTACCTGAATGGGCACTGATCAGTATTATTGAGCCATCGCCCCATGACCCTGCTACCGCCTATGTTGCTGCCACACGCTACAAACAAGACGATTACCAACCGTATCTCTACAAAACGAATGACTTTGGTAAAACTTGGACAAAGATCACCGATGGTCTGGCAGAGAACATCTATACCCGTACTATCCGCGAAGACCCTGCCCGGCGCGGGTTACTCTACGCGGGAACAGAGACAGGCGTGAGCGTCTCCTTTGACGATGGGGCTAATTGGCATTCACTCCAGTCGAATCTACCTGTTGTCCCAATCCATGATCTTGTGATAAAAGATAGTGACCTTGTCGTCGCCACGCATGGTCGCTCGTTCTGGATACTCGATGATATTACGCCACTGCGACAGTTCAGCGACGCGCTCCGTGCTGACGCTGCTCACCTGTTCCCACCTCGCCCATTCATCCGCTTGGCCTCGAGTGGAGGGTATGGTCGTGCAGCGGTTAAAGGCATTAACTACCGACACAATGGTGCTTTCGTGCTAGCTTACCGCCAAGAGGAGAAAGCCACCGGTGAAAAAGTGGATAAGTATCTCGATGCTGGACAAAATCCACCCGAGGGTGTCGTCATCTATTACTACCTCAAGGAAAAACCAGCGGAAGCAGTAACGCTCACCTTCCTTGATGCCCAGGGTAACGAAATCAAAACGTTCTCCAGCGAGGAGCAAAAACCAGAGCAATCCACAGATGAAGCAACGGGCATTGCTGGCAAGAAGAAGGCCGATGAGAAAAAGGAGGTGCGGCTTTCCAAGGAAGCAGGGACAAATCGCTTTATCTGGAACACCAACTACCCCGATGCGGCTAAAACGCAGGGCAGTGCTGGTGATGATAGCCTGGAAGGACCATCTGCACCTCCTGGAACATACCATGTGCGGCTCAACATAGGCAATGAAACCTCTGAGGCAGTGACTGCTTCGTTCCAGATTTCTCAGGACCCTCGCTTAGGAGCGACGCAGGAGGACTTACAGGCGCGCTTTGCCCTGTTGTTGGCAATACGCGATAAGCTCTCGGAAACCCACGAGTCGATCAATACCATTCGTGACATTCGACGCCAGACTGAGGAGTGGGAACAGCGCACGAAAGGGCAAAGTATTCACGCGGATATTGCCAGTGCCGGGAAGCAACTGAGGGAAAAGCTTACCGCAATCGAGGAGCAGTTGTTTCAGCCCAAAGCCAAAAAGCAAGTGGATGTGATGGACTATCCTACGCGACTGGCTGCCAAGATCGCTACGTTAACCGAAGTGGTTGCCAGCGCCGATGCCCCACCGACACGTCAGGTACAGGAGGTCTTTGCAGATCTCTCGAAACGCATCGACGCACAATTGCAACAGTTGCGCGAACTCATTAAAACGGATGTAGCCACCTTCAACAAGCTTATCAGTGATGCCAGTATACCTGCCATCATACCATTAGCGAAGCAGCATGTTGGCTCAAATGCCAACCATGCTACTACTGATAGTGAGCGTAAGAGCTGAAGCGACCCTAGAGCGTAAGCCCGCCTGATGCCCACAAGGACATCAGGCGGGGCGAGTATCAAGGTTTCCCAATAAGCCCTAAGTGGAGCCAGTTCACTTTCCGCTTACGCTCCATTCAATTACCAAAAAAACGAGAACCTCAACCTAAGCCCAGTCCCAGGAACTCATATGGCCGAATTTCAAGGCTAAGTGAAGTTTTAGGTGATTGATGCGAAGTTCCTCTTCTGTCTTTTTGCGTTGTGTGATGTCGCGCACGATGGAAATCATGGCTACGCGTTTTCCGTTGTGCATAATAAAGTTATAGCTAGATTCAACAATGCGTTCAGCCCCATCAGCGCGACATATCGTGGACTCAAAAGTTGAGCTAATTGTTGTGCTATGAAATATGTAGCTGTAAAGCTCTTGTGCCGCTTTCCGCTCTCCCTCTGGAAAGATAATGGCATAATTATTGCCGATAACTGCATCTGGTGTATAGCCGTAGAGGCGAAAATAAGCCGGGTTGGCGGCAAAGACTATGCCATCTGCGGTGGAAAGTGCCATGGCATCTGAAGCATTTTCCCAAACAGCACGGAACTACTGCTCGCTTTCATAAAGTGCATCTTCAGTTTGTCGCTTCTCTGACATCCTGTCCGACATAATGAGGTTCCATCCTCTCTACCATACAAGGTATACCAAAACGATTGCTTTTTCTATTTTACAACACCACGGTTGATGCTTGGGAAAAAATAGGAAAAAAACATGGTAGAAGAACGTCTATGAAGGGAACAGCTCTTCCCTTTGGTTCATTTGGATTCACTATTGGGAAGGAAGATGATGGTGTAATATGATCTATTACCGCATTGCCGCACAGGGAAGCCAGTCAGCCACATGGCGCTGGAAGTCAAGTTCGCTTAGCTCGTTACATCAAGTGTTGGGCGTATTGAATACGTACCGTTGTATTCCCAAGGAGCAGATCTGTGTGTTTCTCAATACCTCACCAACGCTGATGGAGGAGATGCTACATCGGCTGAATCAAGGGTTATTGTCAACTGCCATTATCGTAGAACAGCTCTGGGATAAACACAGTGCCAGCTTGCTTGAAGCGAGACGATTGGAGGTGGAGCTTGGCGAAGGCGGCGATTATGATCAACCTTACACCTGGAGCATGCCTCCTTCAGGTCCGCACACGCTCGCCTGGGCAAAGTTGGGGTTTTACGAGAGTGTGGCGAGTTTGTATCGTAGGTGGGTTTAAAATTTCACTCCTACAGGAGGTACACTGTGTCGGTAAATCGCATCTCATACCTTCAGTTGACAATAAACTGTGCTTTACGATATGCTATCTCCAGTTTCGTTACCATTGTCAACGAAATCTATTTCCAGGAGAAACATCATGCAACAGAACCAAGATCCAACAATGGCTGACCAGAGTCTGGTGAACGATGCAGAGACCTCCACAGTTGTATCTCAACCTCAGAATGCTATAGAACAGGTACCAACACCTCTATCGCAGTCTCATAGCTGGGGACAGACCACAACGGAGACGGCATTGGATTCGACTGTTGGAGCTACAGACAACGGAGCAATCGCGGCAGGAGAAATGCCCCGTAGTGGTCAATGGCCGGTTGTGGAGAAGGCACATCTCCTGGCGCACCCTACATGTGCCGCCTGTGGCCAAGGACAACCAGGTTCAGGTTTGCAAGTACATCATATGCTGCCCTTCCACTTCTGTGTCAAACTTGGTAGACCCGAACTTGAACTCGACGAGCGGAACCTGATGACATTGTGCGATGAAACTATCAACAATCATCACTTGCTACTCGGTCATCTGGGCGACTTTCAATCGTACAATCCCAACGTCAAAGCTGATGTCGCCGGACCACTCGGCAAGCTAGGAGATGATCAAATAGACACCGATCCTGCCTGGCAAATCGAAATGCGGCAACGCCCACCCTTCCTCAACCATATGACTAGCGAGCAGATCGCCACCTTCAAAGTATTGATGGATACTTAGTACCCACCACAGTCAGGCTCAGGCAACAGGTAAATACGAGAAGCATAAAAAGATGCCAGGCTTTTCTTGTTTGCTTTACTCTCCCCATAATCCGCAACATGAGAAGGTGATCGTGTCACATTTTTGTCCTTTTTACGACTCTAGTAGGTGAACTTTGGAGCGAGGAAGGAGAACATGCAGTATCACGAAGAACGTCTCACTACAGGAAATGTGGATATAACGCTTTTTGAACGCTACGCCCACAGTGTTTTTGCCTATCTGCGGCTTCACACACCCTCTCTTGAGGATGCGGAGGACCTCGTACTGGAGGTCTTTACGGCAGCATGGGAGCAAGACAACTTGTCCTGGTTAGCTGATAAGCAGCAGTTGGTCTGGTTACGGCGTGTTGCACATAATAAACTGGTGGATCGGTATCGTCGCGCTGCCCGCATGACTGTGTTTTCTCTGGAACACATTGAAGAGAGTGAACGTAATGGGCAAATACTCACTCCAGAACAAATCGCCCTCCGCCGAGAAGAATTCGCCGAGCTCGGTGTACTTGTCGGAGCCTTATCCTTGTTTCAACAAAAAGTACTAAAGTTACGTATTGGCGATGGTTTGCCCTTTGCCGATGTCGCTATATTGCTCAATAAACGGGAAGCTGCTGTACGCAAAGTGTACTCTCGTACTTTAGCGCAACTACGGACCAGCTACCAGCATAAAGAAAGGAGTCGGTTATGAATGAGTTTGATGATAGCATGCCTGACGAAGGGAAGGATGAAAACCAGGAGCTTCTCAAGCACTTGCGTATACTCTACCCGCCGTCTGACTCCATGGAGCAGCGTCTGGCACGCGTCCAACACCGATTCATGGCAAACATTGAAGCGCAGCAGTTTGAGCAGAGCAGTCTAGCAAACGTCCAATCTCATGAAACACGCCATACTTCACCTCATAGGGTACGAATAATGACAAGTAAGGACATGCGCCGGGTAAAGAGGCCGCTTTGGCGGCAGCGACTAGGAACTATCGGGGCAGGGCTGTGCGCTGCGTTAGTGGTTGTAGGACTACTCGTGGTGCTGAATCTTGCTCATCATAGCACCCAAAGTGGAGTGGGACATCCTGCTCAACAACTCGCACTGCTTGATGCCTCTACCGACTGGCTACTGACAAGCAAAGCCTTCCTTTACACCTCCGATGGGGGTCTCCATTGGAAAGATGTCACCCCACGAGGAATCACGCTGACAACTGGCACTGTCCACATGGCCTTGGATGCTTCGACTGCATGGCTCGCTGTTCCTGCAGCCGACCCAACGAAAACGAACATTTACCGTACTAGCGATGGCGGGCAGAGCTGGCAGAGTAGCGTCGTTACAAGTGGCGACGGCAATCTGATAATCGCTCAAATCACCTTTGTCTCCGCGCAGGATGGTTGGATACTCTTTAACCAAGGCGGCATTGGCGGAGCAGAGCGAGCAGTCGTGATGCGCACAGCAGATGGTGGGAAGACGTGGAAGGAACTGTCCAGCGTGCTTCCGTCTTCCACAGACGCGCCACCACCTGGAAAACTTCCCTTTGGCGGCACCAAAACTGGGATCACTTTTCTCAACACATCCACGGGCTGGATCACTGGTAGCAACACCGTGCCCCATCTTTCCTGGCTCTTTGTGACGCATGATGGTGGAAGTACATGGAACCAGCTACAGTTATCCTTGCCATCGAATGTGCCATTGGCATCGCTCTCGTTGCTGCCCCCAGAGTTTTTCTCGACCACCCAGGGCATCCTGCCTGTAGAGGTGGGACAGGCTATGACAATAATCTATCAGACTCACAATGGAGGAGTCACCTGGGAGCCTACAGTGCCACTGTCCATTGGACTGGCGACGGTCGATTACCTCGATGAACTACATGGCTGGGTGACGGATGGAACTAATTTGCTGATGACCAATGATGGTGGGCATACTTGGACGAAGCAACCAGCCAATTCCGCCTTTAGCCATGTCACTCGGCTCAACTTCGTGTCCAGTACGCATGGCTGGGCAGTGGTTTCAGGAGATCTTCTGCTTCAGAGCATGGATGGTGGACGGACGTGGGCCTGATACCGTGACGAAGAGATGAGTATGTGGAATGGGCCAATCATCTGTGTTCAGGTGATTGGCCCACTTGCGTGAAGGGTAGTACTACCTTTAGCGGTATTGACCAGGGTTCTGTGAAGTCGGTGCAGCACCAGCAACAACCGCATCACTTATGCCAGAGTTGTGACCGCCATGAACCAGGAGACCACTTGTCGGACTATACGTTGCTTCATCGAAAGTGCTGCCACTGTTCGCGTTAGCAACTTCAAAAACCGGGCGTGCTGTTCCATTCGCAATAGAGGTAGAAATGTAGTCTCCAACCATGAAGCCTTGCGTGGTATTTGCCAGCCAGGTAAGTGTCATCGGGCCAGCCAACTGGGTTACCGCACTCCAAGTGCTGCCCCCATTGGTTGAGGAGATATATCCGACATCAAGTTTGCAGGTGGAAGAAGTACAGCTACTCACGGGATAGTAATAGTAGGCCAAGCCAAGATGTGCGCTACTCCCCGACGTGCTTTTATCTACTGCCAGACCAGGAATGAAGTGGTCTACTCCGCTTCCGACAGCATCGGCAGGGATACGCGTTACGGTTGTCCAGGTTGTGCCGTTGGTCGAGGTGGTCATCACCATATCGTTGGCTTTACAGTTCCGTTCAAAGCGGCAGTCCGACCAGACAACAAAGACTTTCCCTGCGCCATCGATTTCCGCGGTGGGTAGAGAGCCGGAGCGAATACTACCAGCATCAGTATGGTGGCGAATGGAGGTAACCGTAGTCGTGCTATTCCAACTTGTTCCACCATTAGTCGAGGTGAAAGAGAGCAACGATGTTTCGTTCGCGTTCTCGATGGGGACAATGACCGTACCATTGGGCTGCACAACAGGCTGCCCTCCAATGACGGTCGCATGGTTGGTTGTCGATTTTCTTGTTCCCCACGTCGCCCCTCCGTCAGTGGAAGTACTCATCTGGACGAGGTTGCCGTTCCCATTGTCGTCCCATTCGGTATAACAATGTCCGTAGAAAGGGCTGGTCGACGTATCATCACAGACAGACCAGTTTTTGTCCTGACTGGTCGTTCCACCCGAGGAATTCACTTGAACTGGTGCGACCCAGGTGAGACCGCCGTTCATCGAGCGACTGACCAAGACTGCAGGAGCACTGGGAGCAATGTTTGGATTTGAACCCACTAAGCCAAGATAGGAGATAAGCCAGACATTATGGGCAGCGTCGTAGGCCACCGAGGCGTCGCTGAGCCGATCATATATCCCAGGTGGGGTTGCAAAGGTGGTTGTATTGGGCAGGAAACCACTCGTCCAGCTTGTTCCGCCATTTGTCGAGGTCGCGAAGCCGATATTGGAGGCACCACCATTGTTAAATCGGCCCACCTGGAAGGCTGAAACAATCGTGGAACCAAATGAATAGGTATCTGGCTCGACCTCTGTGGCGTGCTGGCTGGTACTATTCGTGTAGGGATCGGTACTTATCCGCGTGAGGGTGACATTGGCGAAGGCGAAAAGCGTTGAGGCGAGGGTAAATAGGAGCGCGAACGAGAGGGCGATGATGGCGCGCGCATGCCATCGGTGACTAAAAAACAGTGACATACAAAATCCTCCTCTAAATCATGAAATAGTAAAGAAGGTCAGAACTACCCTACAGGTAACAATTTTTGGGGAAAGGTCTACAAAAATAATATCACGCAGTATTTGTTCTGTCAATGATGCCTGAAGCATGGCAATATCCCTACGAACGTGCTATATTTATCCATAGTATTTAAACCATCGAAATTGTTGGAGCGCATGTATGAGTGTACCCCCATCGCGACCAAATACGGCCATCTCTGCACAACCTGCCCGTGATGTTTCACCGCGTCGTCTAATCGTTACAGCTAGTGTGGCGATTTTCGCTATTCGCGACTGGTCTTTATGGATCCTATTGCGCGAAGGCCCGTGGGGGCCTCCGATGCGTCTGGTCCTTGGCACAGAATCAGTGACGGAAGCAGTTGATCGCACGATTGACGCGCTACTACTGTGGCCTTCCAATGCACCATTGATACAGTTAAAGGCTGGTTGGCAGGAACAACAGGTCTATGTTTGGGGCAGTACAGAACAGGGAGCGGCAGTTTCGTTGATCCATAGTGTCCTTTTGCGGGCGAACAGGGATGAACTGCGTCCCAACTTGCATGCCAATAACGTACCGAGCCTACGCGTAGGCTGGACGCCTGTGACAGAGATCGAGTCGGGCCAGCGTAAACTTGACCCCGAAGTGGGCACCGTGTTGCAGACCGCTATCCATACTCTGCGTTCACAGGTGCAGCGCGACCCTGAGATTGTGCTACAATACCTCGCCGATATGGGCATACACGAGAGCCTGGACGGGTTAAGACACGCTGAGGATGTTGACATACAGAAAGAGACACGCCCAATGAGCATTGTTAAGGAACCAGCCGCAGGCGATGGGATACTGACGCTGGCTGAAGCAACACTGCTCTATCGTGCGTTTTTCCCACTGGAAGAGCAAATTGACCTCTCGAATTTGCGACGGCGTTTTCTCGCCACTAATCACCTTGCAGCACTCGACGAGGAACGCCCTGTGCGCGGTCGCGAACTTGACTGGCGTCGTGTCAGTCGCGCCTATCACTATCAGGTGCCTGACTCAACAGATGCAACGAATAGGTGAAGAAAAAAGGAAACAGCAATGGCAAAGGTAACCACTGGCACAGGAGATAGCGGCTATACCGGACTAATAGGGGAGCAACGCGTGCCAAAATACGATCCACGCCCCGATACTTTTGGCACCGTCGATGAAGCTACCTCCGCTTTAGGGATGGCACGAGCTATGATCCAGGACCCCAAAATCAAACAGATTATTTACGATATGCAAAATGACCTCTACCTCCTGATGGCTGAACTGGCTAGCCCAGCAGAGAATTATGAAAAACTGGGCTTTCGTATGACCGTTGAGCACGTACAACACCTGGAGCAGGTGGAGGAGTCGCTCAAACAAGAAGTGGAAATCCCGAATAAATTCATTGTGCCTGGCGATACCGTTGAAGGTGCAACCTTGGACCTGGCTCGCACGATCATCCGGAGGGCGGAGCGCATGGTGGTGAAATTGCTGCACGATGGTGTTATTGCCAATGGTGAGGTCGTGCGCTACCTGAACCGCCTCTCAGACGTGGTTTTCATCCTCGCTCGCTATCTTGAGGTGAAATCATCCCTTGCCCAGATGCCAGAGACACATAAAACGAGCTGAAGCAAGAGTCTAGCTACTTTGTTTCGCTATGGGGAATAGCTTTGTTGGTCAGGTATGTCGCGTGGCTGATACTGAGCAGTGCCAGGATGCTTGTATCCATATCTGGGAACGTGTCAATAACGCGCACAGGGCCAATAAAGAGGCTACCCAGTGCGGCCGCATAGACCAGTACCAGGATAATGGTGAAGTAAAACAATTGCATCTTTCCCAGGTCGAACTGGGCCGCGTTGCCAGTCTCTTCACCGCTAAACAGGTCGGCCCAGCGAGCGTTTTGCGGACTGGTATTGATAAGCACTTGTCCCATGGTGGTGACGGTAGCAATGTTCACATTCTGTTTGACTAACAGATTCAGTGTGCGCTGGGTTTGCTCTTCATCTGCACTGCGCTTCTTTTTTCCACTCAGGATAAGCGGCGCACCGACCAGCGCGGTGGCACTGATGCCCATCAATATCCATAGTCCGCTTGGCATTACAATGGCCAGAGGGTCAGCTTGTCCATTGCGCATATTGGTGAGCGCGGCAGACAGCAGAGCTGAGAGGATGAGCAACGTCCAGAGCAGTGCTTGCAAGCGCGAAAGACTAATCTTGTTGCGCTCGTCAATCAACGGCCCACGCCAGCATCCCGTGACGCCGTGACCAGCTATGGCAGCGAATAGCGTCAGCAGTGCTACGGCTCCCAACCATGTCCACAGACGAGATGACAGAGGAATCAGCAGTTCATCCAGGCCGAGAGCCGCGAGGATACCAACGAGACCGAGCGTGTGCCAGATGCTCCACTCTGATAGGTTGCTTTGCGTCGTGACAATTTGCTGCGTTAGCATGATTTTTCTCTTTTAGGCAGGGGAGGATGAGGATGCATTCTGGTTGGCGATCAATTTCTGCTCTAGCTCTGCAAGCTCTGCTTGTAGAGCGGCCTTGTCGGCTCGTACTTTGAGCAATTCCGGGCCTGTCCAGGCTACAAAAACGCCTCGTGTTGGAGTCCATTCCAATGTTGTGCTGTTGAATATTTGTTGCGTGCCAGAACCGAGTGCTGGATTGGATTCTTCGACAGGGGAACGTCCCATCTCGGCTTGCAGCGGCACATTTCTCGCGTCCCAATTATGGGCAAGGATGTGTTTTCTAAAGCCAAGCTTGACCGTGAAGCCATTGGGTGCGGTTAAGGTGGTGCCATCATCTTGCCATCCCTGGGGAACATTGGGCGTTAATTGACCTTTGCGTGGGTCAAAACCTGCAGGCGGTCTGGGCAACCATGGTGGAACCACGACGGTTGCCGATACTAACTGTAACCTGCTTGCATCGTATGTACGTGGGCCAGGTCGCAGGCTATTAGGGTTAGACAGATCGGTGCAGTTTGCAGAGTCACGCACTAAGAAATTGCCATTTACTGTCACGCCGCTGATTACAACCATGTGGTTGCCAGAGGGACGCCATGGGTATGGCACAACATCACCAAGACCGATATCAAACATCCCGCCTTCCGCACCCGCTATAATCACTGGATAACCAAGGCGTACCCAAGCTTGCAGCAATGTTCTGTCGGTTGCGATAGCCTGGAAGTGCAATCCAGCCTGCACAATCACATCATAGAGTTGTTGCAGAGACATGCCGTTGCTGTTTGCCCAACTATTATCCCCGTTGTATTGGGCATACCATGTCTCGGCTTCACTAATCATGGCAGCTACGGACTGTAACGGTGGTTTCCCAACTTCATTCATCGCCTTCACAATGGCTACCGCGAAGAAGCCGCACTCGAATTCGCTTTTCCCTGCTTGAAACTGATCTACATCCTGGAAATCCGCGACCTCTCCACGCACTGATAACGCTACCATAACGATGATCCTCCTTTGAAAAATGCTGTAGGTTTGGTGAGAGGCTGTGCTCTGGCGAATGTTTGCAACTGCGCGACAGGTGATACTCAAGCAAAAGAGGGGGCGTAGCCAGTAGGAAATCTGTTTGCAGAGACAAAGTGTGGACGACCGAGGAAACATTCAGAGTAATAAAAACACAGCACGCTTGCTTGTAAAGCAAGTATACCTGAAAAAATGATGATTGTCTAGTGGTTTTTAGCTTTATTGGGAAAGCTGAGGCTTATATCATAGCCCAAGAATAGTTGTGGCCTGTGACGACAGCAGTCCTCCACTGCCATGTGCCACGGCTAGTCTGGCCCCTGCAACTTGTCGTGGGCCGCAGTGACCGCGCAATTGGCGTGTGGCCTCGATAAGCAGAAAGATGCCGCGCATCCCTGGATGATTGGAGGATAATCCACCGCCATCAGTATTAATCGGCAATTGACCGCCTAGGGCAATGCGTCCATGCTGCACAAATGCACCACCCTCGCCCTTCTTGCAGAACCCCAGATCTTCCAGCAAGAGCAGTACCGTAATCGTGAAGGAGTCGTAGATCATCGCCATATCGATATCGGCTGGTGAAACACCTGCTTCAGCGAAGGCACGAGGAGCGGTCATAGCTCCTGCTGTTACCGTCAAATCAGGCATCTGTGAGATATGGGCATGGGTATGGCTCTCGCTGCTGCCCAGCACAAATACGGGTGTTTGCTTCAAGTCACGCGCGCGCTCTTCGGTGGTCACTAGCACGGCTCCGCCACCATCGCTCACCACACAGCAATCGAGTAAATGCAGAGGCTCAGCGATCATACGCGAGTTGAGCACATCCGTCACTGTAATCGGTTCGCGGTACATGGCTAGCGGATTAAGGCTGGCATGGTGGCGTGTGATGACGGCTATTTCTGCCAGTTGCTCAGAGGTCGTGCCATACTGATGCATGTGTCGGCGTGCGGCCATCGCGTATGCTCCCACCAGGGTGTTGCCATAGGGTATTTCATAGGTGGCTTCAGGAATGGTCGCTGGTCGACCACCTGTGCCAATCATGCGCCCCCGACTGGAGAGTTGGTTACTGGCATACGTGATGAGAGCTACTGAGCATTTTCCCGCTCGAATAGCCGCGACGGCATGATTTAGGTGGGCTTCGAAGGATGAGCCGCCAATAGAGGTGCTATCGCTATAGCGCGGGAAGATTTGCAAATATTCACACAGCATGACGGTGGGCATACCCTGCGTATGAGAGCTACAGAAGACAGCGTCGATCTCGTTTTTGTGCAGACCACTCTCTGTTAACGCTCGCCAGGTTGCCTGGGCATGAAGTTCCATCTCCGTCATGGATGGCACGCGACCATAATCTGATTCGGCAACGCCAACGATGGCGATACGACCATTGTACATAGACATATGTAGCCCATCCTGTCTTCAATGTCATCTAAGCAGTGGCATCATTATAGCTTCTTGATGAAGAGCAACGCAAGCGTTCTCGTTGGCGAAACCCAGTCCATCCTCCTCAGAGCCACGAGAGATTCTTCGCTGCGCTCAGAATGACAAGGCTACGCTCAGAATGTCTGCATCCTCCACACATTGCTTGCCTCTTGGGGCAATATTGCGTATACTTTGAGCAACATAGTTTGATGGAGACGGAACAATCATGCCAGAAGGTGTTCAAGCTAAACCCTTGCCGGTTGTCACTGAGGAGAATCGTCCATTTTGGGAAGGATGCCGCTCCGGTATCTTGCGTTTGCAATTTTGCGAACAGTGTCAGCAGCACCAGTTTTATCCGCGCCTCTATTGTATGCATTGTGGGGCTGAGAAGATTAGTTGGGTCACGGCTAGTGGACGAGGCGTGATCTACTCCTATACCATTATCCATCAGAACAAAGCGCCTGAATTTGTGCAAGATACGCCCTATAATGTCGCCATCATACAGCTCGCCGAGGGTCCGCGCATGATGTCCAACATTGTTGGTATATTGCCGGAATATTTACGCGTTGACCTGCCCGTCCAAGTCGTTTTTGACCCGGTGACTGATACCATCAGCATCCCTCGCTTCAAGCCTCTCGCATAATGAGTACGATTCTTCCTCAATTTGTGAAGTACTTCATATTCTCGCCTCGAAAAACGTCCTATGCTAGAGCACGTCGGGCCATACGTGGCACAAATTGCTCTTAATTCAACGGTAGCGGAACAAGTAGCCTTGTTTGTTGATGATACTTTGAAGTGATGCTTCACACGCGCAGCGAAATTATGGTGTTGCATGAAAGCTGAGGAAAACGAGTGCCTACTCGTTATCGATGCTTGTCAGGGTTCAGTTCCGGCCTTCGAGGCCCTGGTGATACTCTATGAACCGCGTATTCGACGCATGCTGTATAGCATGACGCACGATATGCAATTGACACAAGATCTTTGCCAGGAAGCCTTCCTGGCGGCGTATCGTGCTATGCCCAGAATGAAGGGGGAGGAATTACGATTTGCCCCCTGGTTGTATCGTATCGCGTTGAACCAGGTGCGCAGTGAGTGGCGACGTCGTAAGTATGTCACCTGGGTGCCTTTTCCAACGCCGCACGGCAACGGCGAAGACTTATTCGATGAGCCGAGTGAAGCATATCTGGTGTGTGATGACCACTTTGAGGAACGTATAATGGAGCGTGAACTAGTGAATCGTGTGCTGGCCCAACTGCCTACTTCCTCCGTACTATGTCTCCTGTTGGACGCGGAAGGGTTTACTTATAAAGAGATCGCGGAAGTTCTGCACGACACACTTTCGGCGGTGCGCAGCCGCCTATCGCGTGCCCGGCAGTCCTTTCAACAAATCTATAGTAAGCTCGATCAGGAAGGAGGTTCATATCCGGTTGGGATCGCATTCAGGTGAGTTGAAAGCCGACAATGCGTAAGCTATTTTTACGCTATGCTATACGATTCTGCAACTCGCTGCCGCCATATTCTAACCTGGGTGATGCCCGCGCTGCGCATTATTTCTTCCGTCTGCTTGTGCGCCTGGGCCACCTGCCTTGGTATATGTGCATCCGACCCCACACTGATCGGCGTCTGCTTACGCGCACAGGCTAGAGCAAGCTGCGTTACCAACTCTGGATAGCGCAGTATATCGTAGCCGTTTAGCTCTAAAGCAACGTTGCAGCGTGTAGCTTCTGCCGCCAACTGCTCCAGTTCTGCGTTAAAATTCGGGGGAAGATACGGGTTCTTTACGCGCATACGCACCGGGTGACTGACAAGGCTAAAGTAGCCACTCGCCACAGTTTCACGCAGGAGCGCGAAGTAGCGCAGCCAGCAAGCCTCGCCCTCTTCACGATTCCTATAAACGCCAGCTTCAAACTGAATATCATCCACCTGGTGAATAGAGCCAATCAGAAAATCCCAGGGATACGCTTGTAGGGCTGCCTGTATTTGCTCGTTCTTACCTGGAATGAAATCGACCTCCAGACCAAGGCGCACATCCAGTCCGCTATCGTGTGCCGCCTTATGCACCTGTTCGATATAGGTTGCGAAGGTGTGCATGGGGCCTTCAAGTGCCATGTGCGCGAGTGGGGAGCGCGCCTCTTCCATCTGGAAAACGTGCTCCGTTAGGCCAAGTACCTGCAAACCCTTTGTTTGTGCCGCTTGCACCATCTCTAGCGCGGAACTACGAACAACATGGTTATGAAAATCACTGATGATGGTCATGTAAACTCCTGATTTTTAGTAGTTTCTTTATTTCCAATCCTGTGCCTGTACCTAATAAGATATACTATATACCTACCCATTTGTACTGTCGAGTAGCTCTGGATAATGCTGCTTGTGAGACAAGGAGGATAATTATGGCACCTTCCTCTTCCGCTGAACATGTTGTTATCATTGGTGGTGGTGCGACCGGCGCACTGATCGCTGTTCGACTGGCGGAGCGTGGCTTCCGCGTGACTGTCTTGGAGAAGGCCCAATTGGGTAATGGCTCTTCCAGCCGTTCTTCGGCAGGTATTCGCGCGCAGTTCAGCACTGAAGAGACTGTTGTCGGCATGCAATATAGTGAGTGGTGGTACAGCCACTTCCATGACCTCTTGCATAGCCCTACAGATGTGCGCCAGCAACCTGTTATGCGCCAGAATGGCTACTTGTTCCTCTATGAAGCTCCCGAGGCTATTCCGGTTTGGCAGCCGCGCAGACAACACGAGTTGGCCCAAGTATGGCAGCACGCACAAACTGCTGCCAGTATGCAGCAACGTCTTGGTCTTCCTGTTGAAGTGTTGACCCCTCAGCATGTCCAGGAACGCTGGCCCTTTCTCAGCCCTGACCGTTTAGCGGGAGCGACCTGGTGTTCCAGCGATGGTTTCCTAATACCGCACATGATTTATAACGAAGGGTTCCGCCGGGCAAAAGAACTGGGCGTTCACGTGCAACCGCATACTGAGGTAATCGGTGCCATGCTTGGTGCTGATCGCATCAGCGCGTTGGTGACAAATAAGGGAACGGTTGAGGCTGACTGGTTCGTCAACGCCACCAACACATGGGCGCCTCGCCTTAGCCCGCGCATTGGTGGCATGGCCCTACCTGTTTCTCCACTCAAACGCTACCTCTATTTTATGAAGCCAACGCAGCCTGTTATGGACACTACGGCATGGCAGCAGCTCCCCATGATCGTCTACGGCGTAGGGAGCCATCGTGGGGCGCACTCGCGACCAGAACATGAGCTTTTGCTGCTTGCGTGGGGACACGAGACGGAGCCAGAGACGTTTTTCAGCGATGCCGACCAGGACCGTGTCGATCCCCCATTTCGCCATGATAACGGCATTGACAACTATGGCTACGCCATCCTCGGACAAGTAGAGGAATTCTCATCGGAGCTTGCTAACGTCGGCGGCTTAATCGCTACTACTTGTGGCTTCTATGGCACCACTCCTGATGCCAACCCACTTATCGGTCGCGACACGCATCAGCAAAACCTGGTCCACGCCGTCGGTTTCTCGGGCCATGGCCTGATGCATGCTCCCATTACTGCCCTCTTGGTCGAAGCGGTGCTCACTGGCGATGTCGATCACGGGCATGTTCGCATGCCCGCTCCATTTGATCATGCCACCATCGATCTCAACACGTTTAATCCTAGCCGTACTTTTGAGACTTCCCGGCGAGAGACGCTTGTCCTATAACCGACTACAACTTTCTGTGCTATACTAGATTCGTTTTACCGGGGAGCATACCATGTTGCAGTGCTATGTTCCCAAAAATGAAAAACTTGCTTTTTTTATCTACCTGTGATCTACCTGCTCTTTTAGTGGAGGCGAAATAGATGCACGAGATGGTTCCGCAAGTAGAGCCGCCAAAAAAATCTACTAGCATGAAAGATGTTAGTCTTTCTATCATCCTTGTCCTCATTACCATCTGTGGTTTAATCATCGCCGCCTTCATCTTTGGAACAACACAAGTCATAGGCTTCGACTTGCTTGTGTTTATTCTGGCCTGCATCATGCTGGCGATGACCGTTTTCTTTGCATGGTTTACGCTTAGAACGAGGCAGAAGGTACAAGCGCAATATTATAGGGATATTGCCGAAATGAAAAGAAGCATACAGGTATTTAAAAATGATATCACGCAAATTAGATTGGATGAGTCCCGTCAATGGCAACAATGGGCTGCCTCTTTTACTCAATCAAGCCATCAAGAATATATGAACCAGGCAGAGGAGCTAAAAAAGCAGTGCATGGAGGCTATCTTCATAGCGGAGACCAAAATGAATAGCAGCCTCGAGAGTGCCCAATATAACTTCTCACTTTCAGTACAATCTTTACAATTCGCGGTAGACTCGTATAGGCAACACCTGATCAAGGCAATGAAGCAGATGGAATTGCTTGAGGAATACATCAAAAAAGAGCTACCACCAGAGAAGATTGATGTTGAGCAATCAACCTGAGCGGATTTCCCATTTTTGTCAATCGGAGCCGGGCACTCCTATCGAACGCCAATGGGAAATCCGCTCAGGACATGGCACAGGTACGTCAAGATCTGTCTTTTCCGCTTTGAGGTGCCGAAGCCACCCCACAGTGATTACTTGTAGCGCACGACGGAGATGGCAAAACCATCGGTATAGTCGTCATCCATCGCCAGGGCTAGTGAAACGAGACGTGGGTTGCTGGTGATGCGCCGATTGTACTCCGCGACCCCCGCCGTGCCTTCATCGTCCGTTGGCTGAAAGGCTTTACCGCCGCGAATACAGTTATCCGCGACGATAATACTACCGGGGCGGGTCAATTGTAAGGCCCAATCCAGGTATTGCGGATAGGGTGCTTTATCGGCGTCGATAAAGACAAGATCAAAGGGAGCCTCGCTTTGTAGTTGCGGGAGCACCTCAAGGGCTTTCCCCACGCGGACTTCGGCACGATCCCCGACCCCTGCGTGTGCGAATGAATTGCGTACTACTGCCGCGTGTTCAGGGCTTACTTCGATGCTAATGAGATGGCCGTCTGCTGGGAGCGCACGAGCCAGCCAGATGCCACTATACCCTGCTAACGCGCCAATTTCGAGTATTTTGTGTGCGTTACACATGGTAGCCAACAATTGTAAGAATTTACCCTGTAGCGGTGAAATCTGGATTGCTGGTAATCCTGCCTCTTTCGCCGAGGTCAAGGCGGCGCGCAATCCTTCATCCTCAGCCGCGAATTGCTGTGTAATCGCATTTTCTATCTGCCGTTGTAAAATAGCGTGATCGCTCAAAGTGAACTCCTTTAACTTTATTACTGCACAATAGTTTTGGTTTGGGTGCTGTCCAGTACAGCCTTGACCCATTCCAGGTCGATTGCCGCGTGGCAATCGGCAAAGATATTTCCTGCTTCACGTAGATAGGCCATACCTTGTTGATACGTATACTCGCCTGACTTGCCGCGTTCCAATAGCGTATCACCATACCCATGCAGTGCGCGAGCATAATCCAGGCGAAATTCACATTCGCGGAAAATCTGCATGGCTTGCTCAAAATAGCTATTGGCCTGCTCATATTCACCTTGCGCGGCGAGAATGCGCGCTAAAAGGCAGCATGAGCGTGCGTACATACGCGTCAGCTCGTGTTGGCGCGCCTCTTCCATGGTCTGCTTTGCTTCCCCGCGAGCTGTCTCCAGGGTACCCAGCAGGAAATTGATGTTTGCACGGATGAGTTGTCCTTCAACCAGTAACTCTGTTTCTAGCCCCACGCGTAGCAGTGCTCGTTGCACTGTTGCTTTGGCCCGTCTGAGGAGACGATAGCCCATCGTTTTTCGTGAGATATGCTCTTCGTCGCCTGGTACTTTATATGCGATACTCGCCTGGGTGACGCGCAAATCGGCTAGCGCAATCAGGGCGCCGCCGATATTGCGTGAGCTTTTCATGGCTCGTGCGACGGTGAGAGCACGGCGGATACACTTCGCGGCCTCGACGAGATTCCCTTGGGCTTGGAGCGAGCCAGCAAGTGCCACATGGACCCAACACGTCTGCTCTGGGTCATTGATTTGCTCGGACATCGCTAAACTACGCCGGAACCATTGCTCGGCCTCGACGACATTGCCGGAGCGTGTCGCCATCTCGCCCAGATTCCCACTGACAAAGGCAATAATGGGCAGATTGCCCATCTGCTCCGCCAATGCGAGCGCACGATGCAAGTAGCTGAGTGCCAGGTTGTTTTCGGATTTTACCGCGTGAACCGCGCCAAGGTTGCCATAGACCTTAACCATAGCAATGGCCAGGTCATGCTGTTCAAAAATTGCCAGGGCTTTATGCAGGTGTTTGAGGGCTTCGCTAAAGTGTCCAACATTGGCATCAATAATGCCCAGCGACTCATACGCGACGCCCACTTCCAGGGGATTGCCTAGCAGAGCCTCTTCTGTGCGCGTTTGGAAACGACGTGGCTCGCCCATTGCGAGTATGTGACGCTGCTCTTTCACACGTAGATCTTCTTCTGCGCTCTTTTCTTGCCGCATAGAGAGCACCTGGTTCAGCATTTCCAGGGCTGCGAGGACATAGCGACGTGCCTCATCATAGCTGCCTTGTAAGGTACGAATACTGCCGTAAGCGTGGAGTATGCAGGCCCATGCTGCCCCAGAGGTCACCCCCGCATCTCTCATAACCTGTTCGCCCTGTCGATAGCTCTCGTAGGCTTGCTCAAAATGTCCATTGGCGGCCCATGTTCGACCGATCTCCCGCCAGAGCAACCCTTGTAGCTGGGCCTCCTGTTTGCGCTCAGCATCCGTTGTAAGTGGCGGTGGTTGGTTACGCAAATGCAAGATACGTTGATAGGTTCGACGCGCCTCCTCGTAGTTCCCTTGTACAAAAGCGCATTCACAGACACGCTCAAGCAGTCGTGCTACGTGGAGCGGATCACGTATCACAGCAGACGTGCCATCCCCCTTACGCGACGAGGTGTCATGGACGGTATCTTCTGTAGGCAACAAACCATTGGTGATGCCCTTCACTGCTTGCCAATAATACTGCTCAGCCTCTACAAAAGCTGCTAGCGTATAGGCTTGATGGGCGGCCAGTTCTGCATACAGTGCGATCTGCTTTGTCTCTCCACCACCTTTACTCAAATGATAGGTGATGGCGGCAGCAACGTCTCCTTCATGGCCTACATACATGTTCAGCAGCACGCTGGCGGCGCGGCGGTGCAATTGAGCGCAACGTGCTGCGGAGAGGCGTTCGTACAGATGGCTCACGATCAGGGGATGCCAGAAGTGGTAGGTAATACGCGCTCCCATGCCCTCTTCTGTCAAAAGTCCGGCTTGTAAAGCCTCTTCTAACAAATCCAGCAGTTCGTCTTCGTTGTGCTCATTTGCCATAGAGAGGAGTTGACCAAACTCGAATGTACCCCCTAATACAGCAGCTTTGCCCAGGAGTACCTGGCACTCGTTGCTGAGTCGGCCAAGGCGACGTTCGAGGACGGCAGCAATACTTTCGGGTAGCCCACTACCAGTAGTGGATTTTTTCCGTTCTCCTCGCTCATGACCCTCTATAGGATGCGTATAGAGGTACGTATAGTGGTGTTCATGCACTGCTGATTTCGCTTGTGGCTGTTCAGGAATCATGCGAGCCAGTTCCTCCGCGAAGAAAGGGTTGCCGGCTGCCTGCTTCTGAATACTCTGCACAATATTCTGTGGAAGATGGGCCACTAACGAACCAATCTGTGCCCTGGTCAGCGGTTGTACCGCTATGGTGACGATAGCTTGCTCACGTCGTAAGTCTGCAATCAGTGAACGCAAACCGTGATTGGGTGAAAGCTCTACATCGCGACAGGTACCAAGTAACAGAATGCGCTGCCCTTGAATATGGCGTGTGATGTAAGCCAGCAGTTCACGACTACTTCCATCTGTCCAATGCAGATCATCGAGCACTAGCAAGAGCGGCGTCTTTTTGCTTAAAAGACTCAGTAAACCTAACGTAGCCTCCCACAGATGCAAACGTTCTTGCTCTGGAGGCAGTTGCGGGTGGTTTTTTTCCTGTTTTGGTAACAGATCACGTAGCTCCGGCAATAGTGTACTAAGCCGTTCCAACGCGGTAGGGGCATAATGCACAGCAGTGGCTGAATCACTACTGGCTCTCTTGTCTTTATGGTCTATAGTGCCAATACTGGAGACGAGATCGGCGGCGGAGATGTTTTGCAGCAATGTACGCAGTAACTCGATCCAGGGACGATAAGGTACGGTTCCCTCTTGTTCATAGGCGCGAGACCATGCCACGGCCCAGCCACGCGTATAGCCTTCATAGCTTAATTCTTCAGCAAGACGCGTCTTCCCAATGCCCGCCTCTCCCATGAGTAGCAAAACTCTCGTCTGTTTAGTATACGTGGCTCGTGCATTGCTGCTCGTGTCACTATCCGGTTGCGGCTCTTGCGTGGTACACTCGATTGAGAGCAGTACCTCGCGCATGGTTTCCAGTTCGTGTGAACGGCCTATCAAGGGACTTTGATTTGAGCGGCCTAACTGACTGGTACCTGGACTGGGCGTTACTTTGTTTTCTCTTTCGTTATCAAGTGTTTGCTCAGTGTAGGCAGGTATTATCTGCGCGTGGACAAGCTTGCTGATTTGCCCCTGACGCAGTTTTTCATAGAGTTCGTGTGTTTCTGGTAGCGGTTCACTTTCAAAATTGCGCTCCAAGCGGGTGGCGAGACGACGATAGGTGTTCAATGCCTCTCCGCGTCTATCAAGCTGTGTCAGGAGTAACATCAAGCGTTGCACTGCGGTCTCGTCGGTGGGATCGGAGGCTAGAAGCCGATTGAGCGGCTCCATAGCGCTGGCATACGCGCCTCGACCTTCGTGCAACTCAGAGAGTTTAAGTAGCAGTCCTATCCAGCCACGACGTAGTACCTCGCGTCGTGGCGCAGCCCATTCCGAGTAAAGTTCTTCCAGCAAATAATCGCCCATATAAAGGGAGGAAGCGTTCTCCAAGAGCCGTTCAATCTCTTCTGTTTGCACTAGGCGCGTACCCTTGGCCCCGACTACTTCATCCTTGTGTACTAGACTCGTGTGGTTGGCCTCGTAGAGCAAGCTTTCAAAAGCGTCGGCATCGACCCACAACGAAGTGCGGTCAGCGAGCACTAAAACATCGCGTTCCAGACGTAACATGCTGGATGCCGATGGTCGGGCCAGTTCCGGCTCAAGAATCTGGCGTAACTCATGCACCGCACCATTCAAGCGATTCGCGGCGGTTTCCATATCAAGGTTGGGCCAGAGATCCTCCATGACTTGCTCTCTACCTTGTCGACGACCGGCACTGCTGAGGAGGCAGCCAAGCAATGCTCGCGCACGTCGCCGATGCCAGGTGCGATTAACTACTGGACTCCAAATATTGTCCTGCTTGCGATCAACACGAAATTGTCCCAAAACGTAGATGCGCAACACCTGGCTTGGCAAATGCAGTGGTAGCTTGTGCTCAACTTCCACATTGCTCTTGTTCGTCACCGCCGCATCTTTGAAGAGAGGAGAATGTATAGCAAGGCTTGCGTCTTGTTCAGCCTCAAATGGAAGCTCTTTTTTCTTTGTGAGTTGCCTATCTCTTTCAACATCTGCTGGAAGTTGGATACCTACATACTTGCTTACTGTGCGTCCAGCCTCGCTCCAATAGGCATACCAATACGGCCCATGACCTGCCCCTTCTTTACATTTACGGCAACGCTCTTTGCCGCAACGCGTATGTTGCTGTCGATAGGTGACTTTATTGCTCATTGTTCAGTGCCTACATTCAAATCTTACAGAAGACATGAGTATTATAGCTTATGGATGTTTATTGTACTAGCCTTTTTACCGATTTATCCCAATTGCATGTTTTTCATACTTTTGCCTGTAACCTTTGGCTTGACTTTCATGTTATTCTTCCTTATACTCAATGTATGACTATTCATTTGGTGATATGGTTGTCTCGTGTAGGTTACAGAATGTGCTTCATCGTCATCGCATGGGATAACTACTACTTGTCGTGCAGAAGGTAGAGTCCAGGAATAGTCTCTTTGTTTTGGTGAGGAGGTGGGTATAGTCAATAGGCGAAATATGTACCTTACATGGGCAAGAAAAACTAAGCTCTTCTTACAAAGCCAGAGGCACTTTTTGCATTTTTGCGTACAATTGGATCGGCGTCAGACTGCAACTGGGCCAGAGCTTCGTCGGCACTGGATGAGTTGAGGCGGGCTAGCACGTTTGGTATCCTGCGTCGGCGTTCGGGATCGATATCACTTGCCCATTGGAGGGCTACAGGCAGTAGATGTCGCGAAATCTCCACATCATCTAACGAGTGCAACTCGGCAAAGATACTGATCAGGCTATCTTGCATTTCATAATCTGCCTCTGTGAGGAGTGAGGCCAGTGGGTAGAATGCATCATTGGCTGGGAAAAGTTGCCAGCTAAACGCCGGGTAAGGATAACGGAACGGCCAGAAGCACTGGAAGATCAGCCTGAGATAAGCCAGTTGTTCTTTCCTACTTGCCGTATTAAGATCCTTATAACAATTTTGTGTAGTACTAACGGCAGCAGTAACCAAGGTTACAAAGATTTCTTGTGGCTGGGCTACTAATCCGGCCTGTACAAGTAAGCGTAACCAGCCAGCAGCCTCTAAACGCAAGGCGGCATCTTCCCCTTGCAAAACGTGGTGCGTCAATACATTGAGTAGATGTTTGCGTGCTTGACTCTGCTCTTTGCTCGATTGCTTCCAGAGAATGGGCTGTATTTTATTGACTATCCTATTTAAAGAGGCAGGCGAAGTTGCCTCTTCCAGTTGTATCAGTAACTCAGAAAGAGGTAAAGGAGATAAAAAACTTGTTATTTTGCGAAAGCCGTGCATAAATTGCTGCATAATAATATTTAATCGGTTTGTTCGCTTAAAAAGCAAGGTCTCTGTAGATTGGCTCATAAGAGTATTTTCTCCACATTGATACCAACGCATTTCGATGTATGTATAGTATACAACGAAGCATAGCATGAAATAGTAACTCTAGTTACTGCTACATTGTGCGTTAGCTGGCGTATTGTCAAGGTTATCATTAGACCTACTTGGATTGTGAATTAGCTTTTTCGGCCTTTGAGTAGGATGAAATCATTGGAAAAATGGTCCAGGCGCCCATCAGCTTTGCGTACAACCTCAAAGTAGCTTTGGATACGTGAGTTACTCTCTAGTATAAACTGCTCTAACTGCGCCTTTTCGGTGTTGGGCGATTGAGATCGTAGTGTCCAGTCATCAAAGTCGTGCGTTCTGCGGAAGAACTCTATATGCTCGACGCGCAAACCCGCTTGAGCAAAAAAGTCTTGCCATTCTTCTTTGGTACATGATCGCCCATGAGAAGCATCGCGCCACTTCTCTATCGTGTTGTCAAACGTATCCAGTGCGGGATCGCTCGGCGCCATACAGTCGATGAGCAGGAAGAGTCCTCCTGGTTTCAGTACGCGTGCCGTCTCTTTGACCGCTTGCACCATTGCCGGGAAGTGATGAGCAGCGATGCGACAGGTGACGCGGTCAAACGTACTATCAGCGAAAGGCAAGTGCTCGGCATCAGCAATCTGAAATTGGGCATTGGTGACGCCCTGTGCCAACAAAAACTCCCGTGCCTTTTCCAGCATCCGTGGCGTCAAATCGCTCACCATTATCTGCGCGACCAACGGTGCAACTGCCAGAGCGGTATGCCCCCCACCCGTAGCAATGTCGAGCGCGTAGTGTTCTGTACTCCATTCCCCTATCTCAAGCAGTCGTTGCAAATCTCCCCCCGTTTTATGCGAGATACTTGCGACATAGCTTTCTGCCGTGCGTGAGAAATAATCCTGTACCTGTGCTTTCTTGGCATCCGTTTCTGGTGGTGTATCAGACATGGTTATTTAAGCTTTCTATGCACATAATGTGGTAAAAGTATGTTGAGGATAATCCAAATTCATCATATATTATAATCGGCTGAATGCTACAAAATGTCACGTAGAGGGCAACTTTCTTTGCTTTAGTATGCTAAAATAGTTGCATAGTATTTCCGGCAAATCAGCGATGAGATAGAACTGTGTAATATGGCAACCCTTGAAGGCTCCGTTGAAAATATTGTCTTCCGTAACGAGGACAACCACTATACCGTTGCCCGCTTTCGCCCGAATGATAGCGGGCGACTTTTTCGTGACGACCTGATGACCATTGTTGGAGTCTTGCCCGGTATACAAGTTGGCGAACTTCTTGCCGTGGAGGGCGAGTGGGAGAAAGACCCCAAGTATGGTCGCCAACTGCACGTCAGCACTTTTACGCAACGTTTACCTGCCTCGCCCGAAGGCATTGCACGCTACCTCAGTTCTGGCCTGATCAAAGGCATTGGTCCCAAGAAAGCCAAGTTAATCGTGGACAATTTTGGCGAACAGACGCTTGCTATCCTCGAACAACAGCCGGAGCGGCTCAGCGAGGTGAAGGGCATCAGTGCTAAAGATCGCACACAGATCATCCAGACCTGGTCTGAGCAGAGCGAAATCAAAGAATTGCATCTTTTTTTGCAATCGCACGATGTCTCCGTCAACGTTGCTACGCGCATCTACAAGCACTATGGCAAAGAATCGATCAAAGTCATTCGCGAGAACCCCTACCAATTGGCGGACGATGTGCAGGGCATAGGATTTCGTACCGCAGATGAAATAGCGGTCAAGTTGGGCTTACCCTCCGATAGTGTGCCGCGCCTCGCCACCGGCCTCAAATACGTGCTGGCCCAAGCCGCCAACGATGATGGTCACTGTTACCTGCTGGAAGGCGATTTACTCACTCGCGCTGCCACTATTCTGCACGCGCCCTATGATGCCTTGCCCGCGGCAATGGAGCAGTTGCGCACTGACCGCGACGTCTTTATTGATCCTCCTGCCCAACCTACACTGCTCGATCACATCGCGCACGCTCAACCGACCAATGACGACGAGCCGCCAGTAGATTGGAGCGAGGTGGAAGAGCCAGAACCACAATCCCACGTCTATTTCGGCCCATTCTGGCACGCGGAAAACGGTTCTGCCCGACTTTTGCGCATCTTGCTCAACTCCCCCAGCGATTTACCGCAAGCCAGCCACCAACTCTGGGATACTGTGTTTACACGCCTCAAACAAAATGGCAACATGCATCTCACCGAGAAGCAGCGCGAAGCTGTGCAGACCGCGTATGGCAAAAAGGTTAGTATTCTAACTGGTGGGCCAGGCACTGGAAAATCAACCTCGCTCCGTGCTCTGCTGATGGTGTTGCGCAAGCGCAAAATAGATGTTGCGCTGGCAGCCCCTACGGGTCGCGCTGCGAAACGACTATCGGAAGCGACTGGCGTCCAGGGCACCGCTCTGCAAGCGAAGACACTGCACCGTTTGCTGGAATATGCTCCCCATGATAATAGCTATCAGCGCAACGAGGAGAATCCGCTGCCCTGCCAGTTTGTGATCGTCGATGAATTCTCGATGGTCGATATTCTGCTTTTCTATCACCTGCTGAAGGCCTTGCCACGCAACGCCCACCTGCTTTTGGTTGGTGATGCCGATCAACTGCCCTCCGTTGGCCCTGGCAACGTGTTGCGCGACCTTTTGAAAAGTGAGGCCATACCCACGGTACTTTTAACGGAGTTATTTCGGCAGGCCCAGCAAAGCAAGATTATCGTGAATGCGCACCGCATCAATACGGGCCTTATGCCCCATCTCAAGTCCGAGGCCACGAGCGATTTCTTTTTTATCTCCGAAGAAGACCCGGCGCGGACGCAGCAACTGGTGCTCGACCTTGTGCAGCGTCGCTTACCCGCACGGTACGGGCTCAACCCGCGCACCGATATCCAGGTCCTTGCCCCCATGTATCGTGGCCCCGTGGGCGTCACTACCCTCAACGAAGAGCTACAAGCGCGACTCAACCCGCGCGCTTTCGCTGAAGTCGAGTGGGGTGGGCGCGTGATACGTGTGAACGATAAGGTAATGCAAGTTCGTAACAACTACGATAAGGGGGTTTTCAATGGGGACGTTGGCTGGGTGCGTAGTATCAGCAAAGAAGATGCCAGCTTGACCGTAGAATTCCTGGAAGAGGCTGGTCCCCTGCTCGTCGATTATGAGTTCGCCGAACTGGATGAACTCATTCTCGCCTATGCCATCACTGTCCATAAAAGCCAGGGCAGTGAATATCCCGCTATCGTCTTACCCCTCACGCGAGAACACGCCATGCTGATGCAACGCAATCTGCTCTATACGGCCATCACTCGTGCCAAACGCCTCTGCGTCCTCGTCGGGCAGCAACGCGCCCTCGAGATGGCTGTGCGTAACAACCGCGTCGCCCAACGCAATACCGGCCTCGCCGAACGGTTGAAATGGTAGCTTTGCTACGAGAGATTCTTCCCCATTCGCTTCGCTCAGGGCTTCGGCTACTGCGCTCAGAATGACAAGGGTGTGCCACGAGAGATTCTTCGCTGCGCTCAGCATGACAAGGCGGTGCTCAGAATGACAGGCCTTCTCTCCAAATGTCTGGAGGTTTCCGTTGTTCCTTGCACTAGAAAGAATAATCCTCTATATTAATAAGCAGAAAGGAACAGAAATACAAATGGATATGAAACTTGAACTTGTGCCGATACCGGTGGTAGATGTTGACCGCGCCAAGGCCTTCTATGTAGAAAAGGTTGGCTTCCACGCGGATCACGATGTACAGCCAGGTAACGGCATGAGGATTGTCCAGCTAACACCGCCTGGATCGGCTTGTTCGATCGTTATCGGCACTGGCATGGGCGAAATTTCTGCGATGCAACCAGGATCGTTCAAGGGTTTGCATCTGGTTGTAGCGGATATAAACGAGGCGCGTGCAGCATTGGCTGGTCGGGGCGTTACCGTCAGCGAAGTCCATGATCTGGGGGGCATTTTGTATGTCTACTTCAGTGACCCAGATGGCAATAGCTGGGCATTGCAGGAAATACCAGCTCGTTTTTCCTCGAAATAATAGTAGGGAAGTGGAAAAATATTTTCCACTTCCCCAAGTCGCGTTGACTTTTGCACTCTAGGAATGTTAGACGACGAGCGCGTATCCTCCTTGATACTCGTAGGAAGTCAGGCTCGGTCCCCACTTAGCTCCATCCCACCATTGATGATAGACCGCGTGGTCGCTGCCCACCACAAACAAATCTAAACGGTTGGCCGACCAGGACACCGCCGAAGGAGTTGCGATGACATTGCCGCCATGATACTCGTAGGAAGTCAGGCTCGGCCCCCAGTTGGCACCATCCCACCATTGATGATAAAGCGCGTGGTCGTTGCCCACTACAAGCAGGTCAATCCGGTTGGACGACCAGGACACCGCCGAGATGTTGGAGATGACAATGCCGCCATGGCTCTCGTAGGAAGTCAGACTCGGTCCCCAATTGGAACCATCCCACCATTGATGATAGACCGCGTGATCGCTGCCTACTACAAACAAGTCAATACGGTTGGCCCCCCATGAAACGGCGGAGACATCGGAGAGAGAATAGCCCCCATGATACTCGTAGCTCGTCAAGCTCGGCCCCCAGCTTGAGCCGTCCCACCATTGGTGATAGATGGCATGATCGCTACCCACCACAAACAAATCTAGACGGTTAGCTGACCAGGACACCGCCGAGATGTTAGAGATGACGTAGCCGCCATGTCTCTCGTAACTGGTAATACTTGGCCCCCAATGATGACCATCCCACCATTGATGGTAGACGGCATGATCGGTGCCCACTACAAACAGGTCGATGCGGTTCGCTGCCCAGGAGACCGCCGAGATGTTGGAGATAACATTCCCACCATGATTCTCCCACCCACTCCAGCGATGACCATTCCACCACTTGTGATAGACGGCATGGTTGCTGCCCACCACAAACAGGTCAATACGATTGGGTCCCCAGGAGACCGCTGTGACATTGGAGATGGCATAGCCGCCGAGATTCTCAAATGTGGTAAGGCTGGGATTCCAACTAGAGCCATTCCACCACTTGTGATAGACCGCGTGATTGCTTCCTACCACAAAATAGTCAATGCGATTGGGGGCCCATGAAACACTTGCGACAGCCGAAGTTTGGCTCTGACTACTTCCCTGCACCGCTTTCTGTGAAGTCGCGGCGTGGGCAGAGGGACGGACCTGAAGCAGTACCAGTGCTACAAAGAGCAAACACACTACAGGTAATAAGAAACGCATGAGCTTTGACATACAAGATATCCTTCCTTGATCCCAATTTCTGCCATGCCAGAAGGTGTATAAACAAACGCCATTTTAAATAAACTACTATGTAAGCATTTTTCATGAATATAAGTATCGAATAAAGGGTATTGTTCATAAACTCATAGAAATGAAAAGCGAGAAGCCACCTAATGCCCATTAGAGGTATCAGGTGGCTTCTCGGAAAAGCTCTTGGCTTCTTGCTTACTATGCTACAAAACTGCCTACGTGACTACGCGATTACTTCGCGCCGCACTTTGGCGGATTGAGCACGTTCCACCAGCAAGGTAGCGAACCAGAGCAGTGTCCCAGCGGTGATGGCAATCACTACAGACCAATCGCCAGCGGAGTGAACGCCAACAGAGTTCGGGTCGGGATTGGTCGCGCCCAGGATAATCATCACGATGTTGCCGACAGTCGCAATTACGGTGATGACGCTGATCCAGATGCGCGGGGCAAGGCGCTGCGGCGAATAGAAGAACTGGATGCCAAAGCCCATGATGATGAAACCTGCCACAGCGTGTAGAAGAACGCCGATAAGGCCTCCGACGCTCCATGTATCGAACGATGACAGTGAGAATTGGCCGACATCGCAGCCATCGGCGAAGATCAGGATAAGAATGGCCAGTGTCTGAAATTTGTGTAAGGTGCTGACTGATGTGTTCATGATGTGATACCTCTTTCATTGATTATCTGTGTGCGAGTGACCGTTCTTTCATTTGGTCAACTCGTGTTCAACTTCTATGGTTCAAGAATACCCTGGAAAGAGGAAAACCAGTAGTGAAGATAGTCAGCACTTCATTATGACAATTGTCATAGGGTTATAAAACAAAGAGGCCTTGTGCTCAAGAATATGCTCGCAAAGCCGATAGAAAATACTGAAGGTAACTTCATAGGAGTACCCGTCATGTTGAAGCGGAGTTTGCGAAAGGTGTATGAGAGAAGATGGCTGCGAGAGGTAAGGAACCGAAGAGTGAGGCTGCCCTTTCATCCCCACCTCATCCACGAACGATTGGTTGGATTGGCACCACTGCTATGGCGATGGGAGGCAGTAACCAGAGTCTTTTTCTGATTGGTGCGCTTCTTCTAACGCAGGGCAGTGCCGCCGTGCCGCTCTTGATTCTGGGCCTGCTGTTAAGTTGGGCTGCTGCCCCTGGATGGACCGAGCTTGTGCTCATGTGGCCTAATCGTGTTGGTGGGATCGCCGCCACCTGTGCCGAAGCCTTCCGACCGTACAGCCCGGTTCTTGCAAACCTCACCGGTGTCTGCTACTGGTGGGGCTGGGTGCCTACCTGTGGACTCACTGCCCTCTTATCTGCAACAGCTATCAAGCAGTGGTATCTCCCCATGGTTCCTTTGCCCTTGCTGGCAACGAGCATCGTGCTTCTTTTTACGCTCATCAATCTGTGCGGGGTGCGCTGGGTCACACGGTTCGCCATTCCCTGTGCGACCGTTTCAGCTATTTTGGCCTTTGCCTCAGGTCTGATACCCATCGTGACAGGGAATGTCAACTGGCAGCGGGCACTCGATTTCCAACTCATTAGTCCATTTCCCGGTTTCTTTGGCGGTTTGACGAGCGCGATGGCTGGCCTGTACCTGGTTGGTTTCGCTGCCCCTGCCTTTGAGGCTGCGACCTGTCATGTTGGGGAGACCATTGATCCTGCTCGTAATGTTCCGCGAGCTGTGTTGGGGAGTGCTTTGATGGCAACGGTCTATTTTGTGCTGCTCCCAGTGGTCTGGCTTGGTGTGCTCGGTTCTGTCCCATTGATGGGCGAATTAACGCAAACCCTGGGCCCAACCTTCGCCCCTCTTTTAGGCAATGGCGCACGCGCTGCGGCTATTTGGTTCATGATGTTTAATATGTTTCATGGTACCCTGCAACCACTGGCTGGAGCTTCCCGAACGCTGTCACAACTAGCCGAAGATGGTCTGCTCCCGCGCATAATCGCGTTACGTTCGCGCTCGGATGTGCCATGGGTGGCAACCTTCATCACAGCAGGGATGGCCATTCTCTTTCTCCTGACAGGTGATCCCACCTGGGTGATTGCCGCAGCTAATCTGACCTACCTGATTGGCATTGGCCTGCCGAGTGTCGCGGTCTGGCTCCTGCGCCGTGATGCGCCAGAGATGGCCCGTCCGTTCCGTGCTCCACGTGGTACTATTATGCTGGGAGTGATGGCTGCTGGTGTATGGGGCGTTTCAACCATATTGGGCTTCGAGCAGTTCGGATTGCCGACTGTATTGGCTGGGATTGCCATGGCGTATTCAGGGTCAGCATTCTATGCCTTGCGCCGTTGGAGTGATCTACGCCAGGGTGGGCGAAGGCAGTTTTTTCGCTCGTTGCATCTCAAACTCACTGGTGCGATGATGCTGGTTCTGACCCTGGATGGGGTGGGATACTTGATGGCTTTTTACAGCATTAGTGAGCAGCAAGGAGCACGTATTGCGGGGTTGGAGGATATCTTCGTAGCCGTAGCTCTGCTCACAATTACTGTGGGTCTCGTGCTGCCTGGCATGATTTCCCACGCTGTGGAAGAAGTTTCTCATGCTGCTGAGCTTATTACCAAGGGAACGCTCACCGATTTCTTGCATGCGATGCGAGCTCTGGAGGCGGGAAACCTCGACGAGGCGTATGCTTGTGTGGATATTTCCCCTGTAGTGCTGCATACCCGTGATGAGATTGGCATGATGGCGGCCAGTTTTAATACGATGCAAGAACAGGTTGCACAGGCGGCAGGAGCACTTGATGGCGCTCGTGAGGGGTTGCGTCATGCGCGTCATGAACTGACCATTAGCAATACCCAACTGGCTGTCATAGTAACTACCGATCCTATCACAGGCTTGCCTAATCGCATGCAAATGCTTACATGCATCGCGGAAGCACTTCAGATGGCAGAGCAGACGGGCAACGGGCTGGCCTTGCTCATGCTTGATCTTGATCGCTTTAAAGAGGTGAACGATACTTTCGGGCATCAACTCGGCGATCAACTGCTCCAACAGGTAGGGGTGCGTCTTCGTCAAGCGGTTGACGCCGCCGTGATCGTCGCCCGGCTCGGAGGCGATGAGTTCGCGGTGTTACTCGCACCTGCTGATGAGGCGAGTACACGACAACTTGCGAGTGTGTTGTGTACCGCGATTGAGGAGACGTTTCAGATCGAAGGATATCTTCTTCAGGTCGAAGCCAGCATCGGTATTGCACTGTACCCCGCACATGGGACTGATCCCATGACCCTGTTCCGACATGCTGACGTGGCAATGTATAGTGCCAAACGGGGGCACGAGCGGAGTGCTATGTATGATGCCCGACGCGACGAGGACAGTCGCTACCGCCTCGCTCTTCTCGGCGATTTGCGCAAGGCCATTGCGACTAATGAGTTGCGCTTATACTACCAGCCGAAAGCCGAGTTGCCAACAGGACTGGTGATGAGTGTCGAAGCCCTAGTGCGCTGGCAGCATCCGGTGCATGGCTTTATTCCGCCCGACCAGTTTATACCGCTCGCCGAGCAGACTGGTCTCATTGTCCCTTTGACCCACTGGGTTGTTGAAACAGCGGTGGCACAGTGCCAAAGTTGGCTTGATAATGGGCTGAAACTAACGGTAGCCGTCAATTTATCGATGTGGAACCTGCGCGATGCGACGCTGCCTGATACTATCGCCAGTCTGCTTACGCAGTACAATGTACCGCCCCATCTGTTACTGTGCGAGATCACGGAGACAGCAGTGATGGCGGATGCAGGGCGCACCCTACAGGTATTGAAGATACTGTTCAGACTTGACCTTTCTGATAAACTAGAGGTATGAGAACAGATGAGCAAGTGGTCTGGCTAACGGAAAAACTGACGCAAGTGATGGCAGAATTGGTCCAGACGCAAGAAGAGTTGCAAACGACCAAGGCAGAA
>JBBQXY010000010.1:0-68032 GCA_038209195.1 Ktedonobacterales bacterium
CCGTGCTGAAAGCCAAAGGTCGCCCACCTGCTCAGTCTGGGCCACCAGCGGCACGCGCACCAGCGCCTCGGGTGTGCGTGCCTCACCAGTGGAGGCGACAAGGACATCCTCTCCCAGGTGCTGGTAGGTGATAGTGACAGAGGGGAGCTTGAGTGCCTGGGCCACGGTCTGCACAATGATGGGCAGAAGGCTGTCGGTGGCCAGCGTCGCTTCCAGGCGGCGGCCCAGACGCGCGAGCACGCGATAGGGCTCGTCACGCTCCCCAAACATCACGTGGTTGACGGCCCGCTGTAGCCGCTGGCGCAATGGGTGAACGAGCACGGCGACCAGCCCGGTGGCGAGCAGCGACAGAAGCACATTCCCCAGCGCCGACAGCAGTGTGCCCAGCCCAACGACCACCAGCAGATAGAGCCCGATGATGCTCGCGGTAAGCAGCCCGTAGACCAGGGTCCGGTTGATGAGCAGATCGATGTCCCACAGCCGATAGCGGAGCACCGCTACGGCTATCGTGATGGGGACAAGGAGCAGGACGAGGGGGAAGGTCACTTCGCTCAGGATGGCAAAGAGGGCATGAGCGGGACCAGGCTGGGAGAGCGCGGGCCAGATGAGCGGAGGCAGCAGATTGGCAGCATCGAAGAGGGTGCCCATCAGCATGCCGAACACCACCCACTTCGTCTGTTGTCGCTGGATGGCCGTGGAGACGCGTTGGTAGCGGTAGAGTTGGGCAAAGCCACAGGCCAGGATCAGGCAGAGGAGGGGAAAGGCGAGCAGCAGTGGAGGCCAGTGGACAAGCGAGAAGGGCGAGGTAGATGGCAGGCAGAGCGGCACTTGCCACGCCAGGTAGACCAGGGTCATCCAGCGCGTCCAACCGGGGACAAAACGCCCATCGGGGAAGAGCGCGAAAAAGAAGATGACCTCGTTGCCGGTCGTGACCTCACCAATCACTTGCATCCCTGGGACCGATTCTAGCAAGGCACGCAGCCCATCGCGAAAGAGCGGATGGTCATCGGCAATCAGCAGGCGAATCGGCTCCATAGCTCCTCTCCTTTCTTCCTGTTGACCAGTCGCGCTGGTCAGTCACGCTCACTGGATACGTAGGAGTGCCCGTGTGCTCCCTAACTCTTCTCACCGCTCGCACCGGAAAACGCTCTTCCCTCGTTTCTGAATTCTTTCTTCCGGTCCGGTTGTTCCATGGCAATTGTACATCATACTTGTCTCTTTGTCCGTACTCCTTTGCGAGTGTGGTTCCAATTGCGCGTAGGCGAACACTAGCGAATCTTGCCCACCGCTATAGCTATGACAACGGCACCAATTCCCACCAGGATCACACCTGCTATCCACATCTGCATGACGATGAACCCTAGACCAATCAGCCCCCCCACTATTCCCATCACCCAGTCGACTCGCCGTATCATCTCATCCGCTTGCGCTGTGGTCCTTCCTCTTGCTACCAGCGTCCACTTCAGGAGCGTGCCCCCATCCACTATGGGCACAGGGAGCAGGCTCAGTATCAAGAGGAGTCCATGCCCTCCTGCCGACCATGCCGCTAGCTCTCTTGTGATGGCATGGCCTGATGCGACTGCATAGACCCCTGCGCTCAGGAGCAATCCTACCGCGTTGAAAATGGGACCACCTAATGCGCGTATCCGATGGACATCCGGTGAAACCTCATTGTTCCAATAGAGGGTTCGTGGCATACCCGCTGATATCAGTATTTCATCCATTGGTGCCCCTGCATAGCGAGCGCTGAAAATGTGGGCGAGAGCATGTCCAAAGTCCGCAGGCATGAGAAGAATGACTGTGACAAATCCAATGAGGACACCTTGCCAGAATCCACGTTCTGGATGCCAAGAGAACCCTAACCAAGTAACGCCTGCCCAAAGAGCGATGATGGGGACCAAAACCGTTAGCTTTATCTTGACTGGGGTGCCGAAAATGCTCAGTGAGACCATGGTTGTTCCTTTTCTTCCGAAAATGAGGCAGGTGGGGCAGGGAAGAACAGCCTGCTGTCCTGTGTATCTGCTACCAGTGTAGCAGATGCCGTGTCCCGTTGTCATGAGGCATGGTCCCGGTTTTGTCCCGATGCTTGTCCCGATTGGGCAGAGGAAGAAGGAAAGCTCATATCTTCCGGCTAGAAAGGAGCACCAATATGCAGGAAGGTTGCGCTCCCCTTCCATTACGTACGAAAAAGGTCAGACTGTCGCATTTTTGGGAACAAAAGGATGCTCATGCACAAAATGGCAAGGATCTTAGCCCCCCCTCAACCATGCTCAAGCTGCGTCTGTGTCAGGTAGCGTGCCTGCCGAAATTCACCACCCAATCGGCGAGTGAAATCGCTCGCACGGCTGGTTTTCAGTCCCCGTTCCACTTCTCTTGGCAGTTCAAAGCCTAGAGCGGGATGAGTCCTATGGCGTACAGAGAACACAATCGGACAAACTTTCCACAGCAGAGCATCCTTTGACCTCTTAGGCTAACATTGTTTACCGCTGATTTGACAACACTCAGGACTCTAGGCTAATGGGGAGGTGTGTCACTTTGGGTCCTCTCGTGCTACGAAACCTGCTGGGAGGCAGGGGTCTCTTCACAGCGGGGAAGCCAGACCCGAAAACAAGTACCTTGGTTGACAACACTTTCAACAGTGATCGTCCCCCCATGAGCTCTGGCGATGTGCAGTGCAATAGAGAGCCCTAGTCCGGAGCTCAGCTTTCCACGCGCATGCGAATGGTGCGCACGATAGTGACGCTCAAAAATGTATGGTACATCGGCAGGTGCTATGCCGGGACCAGTATCACGAATTTCCACTAATGCCCAGTCGTCGTGCGGAGTGCCCTGCACTTGCTCCAGCATCTCAGCAGCGGGTCTGGTGCAGGTCAGGTTGATCGAAACCTTCCCACCTGATTGCGTATAGGTCAGGGCGTTATCGATCAGGTTGAGCATGAGTTGCTTGAGCAGATCGGCGTCACCCGCCACGCTCGTTTGCTGGAACTCGCCCAGTTGCAAGATCACCCCCCGGCTCAGGAAACGGGCCTGTCTGGCCACCTCAATTACCAACGCATCGAGTTCCACTAGGTGCATTCGGTCCGCGAAGACCTGCGGCAGAACTCCAGCTTCAGCACGAGCATTCGTGAGCAAATTATTGACGAGGCGCGAGAGACGGACGAGTTCGGCGCGTATGCTCTGCACGTCGCGATGCACCTCACTGTCCAGCGCAGGATCCATCAATAGAACATCAATTTGCCCGCGTAAAGAGGTGAGAGGGGTCCGTAATTCGTGTGAGACGTCGGCAACGAATGTGCGCTGCAGCGCAAAGCTAGCCTCCAAACGCTCCGACATCTGGTTGAAGGCATCAGTAAGTTGCTGTATTTCGGTACTCGATTGACGCGGGGAGAGGTGTATGCCCAGCCCTTGAGCACTCAAATTGAGCATTGTTGCGCTCAGCACGCGCAGCGGACGCAATTGGCGGCTGGTGATCCAGAAACCCACACCATAGGCGAGGATGGCTGCGCAGAATCCCCCTATTACCAGGACAAGTGCCAGAAGTAATCTGACCTGCTGAACCGATGTCAGCGACTGGCTGACTTGGGCCACCACCACGACGTGCTGTTGCGCGTCGCGCAATGCCAGGGTCAGAATCCGCACCTGTGGTCCACCGTTGTCTTGATAGGTATGAGGGGGAAGCTGACGCTGTAGTGCGGCAGTGAAATCGCTGAGGATGAAGGGGAGCCGCACTTTTCCTAGATTGGGTGAGCGGCGCAAGATATGCCCATCACGCGGGTCTAAGAGCTTGACATACGGAGCATTGGGCGCGAATTCGTCACCCCTGCCCGTTTGAAGCAACTGATCAAGGAAACTCGCGTCGAAGGCATGACCGTCCAACTGCCACAAGTGCGTCGTATACTGCAGTTTAGCCGCCTGTATCTGCAACTGAGCATCGACACTGGCCATCAATTCGTTGCTGACCACAGCGTAGACGATGAGTTCCAGTATTGCTAATGTGAGAAGCAGTACCACAATGTTCCAGAGCACGAGTCTTCCGCGTAACGACCTGGGAAAGCCTGGAAGTCTCCTATATCTGTGAGCGGTGCTCTTCACTTGTGTCAAAATCCCTTCCATGTGTTCCTTATCACCTAGACAGCTAAATACTATGCTCTTCTTTGCTAGCCAAACCGTTCTTTCTGCCTGCTGCAAGTGGGCAGGCACGATCAGGCTTGAGGGTGTAGCCGATTCCACGTACAGCGTGAATCAAGTCCGGTTTGTTCTCACCATTGAGTTTCGTGCGTAGATAGTTGATGTAGACTTTAATGACCTCTAAGCCTGCTTCATTGTCATACCCCCAGACCCGTTCAAAGATCTGGCTTTTGGTCAAGACCTGCCCTTTGTGCTCGGCCAGAAGTTCCAGCAGATCGTATTCGCGTTTCGTCAGATTCAGCAGGTGGTCGTCTCGCCAGGCCTGCCGCGTGGTGACATCAAGAAGCAAATCCCCTACCTGAATCCGCGCGGTCAGACGTGGAATGCCTTCGCGTCGGCGGAAGGCGGCGCGAATACGCGCAAGGAGTTCGTCAAAGTCAAAAGGCTTCGTAATATAATCATCCGCGCCAGAGTCCAGGCCCGCGATTTTATCGGTAACCTCGTCTCTGGCCGTCAGCATCAGAATGGGCAAGCCAATCTCTCCGTTACGGCGCAGGCGGCGGCATACTTCGAACCCGTCGATATCCGGTAACAGAACGTCGAGCACAATCAGGTCAGGTAAACACTCCTGCGCATACTCAAGTGCCTCGTGGCCACTGCACGCCGTGTGAACTTCAAAGCCTCGGTACGTCAATCCACGCCTGAGAAACCGAAGGATCTGCGGTTCGTCTTCAACAACAAGTAATCGTTTCATGCCCTTGCTCCATCTTTTATCTATGATGACTGACTATCCATCCATAATCTCATCTCTATACCTTATCCGCATGAATACCTGTAAAAGGTTACTATTGCTAAGCTTATTATTCTCTTTTACTTTGTAAGTATACATGATAATGGGCTATTAGTCAATAATAACAGCGCGTCGAAGCACTGTAGCTCCGTTCGATGGCACCCCTATGAGAACCTAACGCTCTAATCTACCATTCTCAAGCAGACGTTTGATGAACTCCAGGTGTCGTAGGATGATCACCCGGTCGCTGCCACCATTCTGATACCACTGACGTAACCAGGAGAGCGTGAGCACTTCTTCTGCGGTAAAGCCACTTGCTCTCTCAACAACCGCGTGTTACTGAGAGAAGCCTTCATCCAAAGTGTAGCAAGAAAGAGTAAAAAGCTGGTTAGAAAAGGCATGTGTTGCACATCTCTTGAAAGGAACTACATGCAGCAAACTCTAACCATTCTCTAACCACATGCAGACAAACTAGTTACAGGTGCTTCCGCACGGAAGAAGTGGGGACCGTAAGCAATAACTACCAAGAAACAGGGAAAGAATATGCAACAGAAGAAGAACGAGGATTCGCGGGCCAAGGGAACGCCAGAGGGCCCGACGCCACAGTCAGTGGGAACGGACTCGGTGAGGCCCTATACCTACTCTGATATTTCATCGCACTTCTGGATCAATGGGAGTCCACCTACAAGCGAGGAATACAAGAAACTTGCCCATCACGGCTTTAGAGACTGGTCGCTTCTCGTGTACGGTCTGGTCGGCTTCTCGCTTCAGCTTTCGCTCCAGGACATCCGCATGCTTCCTAAGCATGCTCACGTCATTCCGCAGAACAGTGTCTTCACCTTATTGGAGAACGGAACATGGACAGGTGTCCCCTTGGTTGAAGTTTTGAAGCGTTGTGAAGCGTCGCCTGAAGCCCAATATGTCGTTTTTAGCACGTATCAGCTCGGGCAATATAACCTTGCCTCCACTGAAGTCGTGGATCGCATGTTGATAGCCCACACACAGGCCATTCTTGCCTACGAGGTTAACGGCACCCCTTTATCAATCGAGCAAGGGGCACCCCTCCGTTTACAAATTGAAATACCATCAGGTCTGAAGGTGGTAAAATACCTGCGCTCGATCGAACTTACCGCAGACGATCCGAGAACCCGATAGCTGATACCAGGTGCATACCTAAATGCGGAGAGTAAGTGATAGAACATGGAGCTACCAAATCCTTGATGCTGCAAGCGAATCCATCTTTCAAACTCAGATGAAGTGCGTTCCTCTTGTGGATATGAACTTCAAGGATTTGGTGACCATAGCAATAGAGCCAGTTCTATGACTCGCCTGTGGGGAGAGCTGCTAACGCTGTCTCCGGCTCCACGCGTCCCAGAAGGTAGTGCTGTAAGCGATCCTCGCCGCGTGGGCTGACCAGAAACATCACGATATCCCCAGCGAGAATCTTTGTGCCACCACGCGGGAAGAGCAATTCCTCATTTCTGCGAATAGAAACGACCAGACACTCGGCGGGGAGTTGAGCATCACGCAGGTCGATTCCTGCGAGGCGCATTCCGGGTTCGATTTTCGCCTCAATCATCACCGTCCCTTCGACAAGACCTCGCATCCTGCGAGAATCTTTTGCCAGAGTTTCACGGTATGCCCGCACGATAGTGGAGGCCGAAAGAATGCCAATCACGTATGTATCACCTACAGTATGTTCAACATCGACAACCGGTGCCCAGCTCACCTTGTGACTTGTCAGCTGTTCGAGTGACTCATCGAGGGTATCGTCGGGATAGACAACCAGCACATCACGATTCATAACCATTTTCACACGCTCCAGTGCACGTTCCACCACCGGCACACGCTGTATATCAGCCAGCGTCAAGACACCGAGGAGCTTCCCCTGTGCATCCAGCACTGGTGCCCCACTCTCCACATGGTCGGCAAGTAGTTTTTCAGCCTCCTCCAGTGTTTGCTCCTGGGAGAAGTGCAGGCCGAGTGCCGTCATCGTTTGACGAACCGCCAGCGTTGACAGCAGCGGAAAAGACATTTGCAGGCGATGGGCAGGTGAGTCTGCACGCGTGTCCACTTGGCTGGTATAGATTGTGGCTTTGCCTACGATGATCGAGGCGATGCCAACGGCAATCATGGCCGGGGCCAGCATCGAGAGGTTACCCGTCATCTCGGCAACCATGAGCATCACTGCGAGGGGGGCGTGTGCGATGCCACCAAAGAGAGCCATCATGCCCACGATCACAAATGGGGCAGGCGTGTCCGGAATACCGGGGAGAACGTGATAGGTCAGTCGCCACACTAAGGCACCGACCATCCCTCCAATGACCATACCAGGGCCGAAGATACCACCTGAGCCGCCCGAGCCAATCGAGAGGCCAGTCGTGAGTATCTTGACAAAGGGCAAGAGGAGAAGAACCCACAGAGGAATAGAGAGCAACCCTTGCCCCATTCCTACCTGTACCCACCCGTATCCCATCCCTAACGCTTGTGGCAGTGCTAATCCGATCAGACCGACGAGCAGACCCCCAATTCCAGGCTTGATCCAGTTGGGAAGATGCAGACGATGAAAGACATGCGTGATACCGTAGAACCCGCGTGCGTAGAGTAATCCCATCAGTCCACACAGCAAGCCGAGCACGACATAGTAGCCCAACTGAAAGGGGGACGTGAACGCCAGATTACTAGGTGTCGCGAAGATCGGACTCCAACCCGACCACGCCCCGAAGACACTGTAACCAATGATCGACGCCATGAGCGCGGGAATGATCGCTTCGATTTCCAGATCATTTTTGTAAAGAATTTCTGCTGCGAGAATCGCCCCACCAAGTGGAGCACGGAAAATAGCTCCAATACCAGCCCCAATGCCTGTGGCAAGCGCAATGCGTCGATCTTGTATATCTAAGCGCAAGATCGACGCTAGAATTGAGCCGAAGCCCGCACTGATCTGTGCCGCAGGTCCTTCACGGCCTGCGGAGCCGCCTGTGCCAATGGTGATCGCGGAAGCCACGAGCTTGATAAGGGGGATGCGCGCACGTATAGATTTGCCCTTGTGGAAAGCATCTATCGCGGCATCGGTTCCATGTCCCTCGGCTTCTGGAGCGAGCGTAAAAACAATAATACCAGCAACTAATCCGCCAGCCGTTGTGACGAGAGGCAAGAGCCAGGGACGTGCCGAGGACCAGAACGACATGACATGGGTGCCTCCGCCTTCCCCCGCTGGATCGGGAGGAAGATAGCCAACAATCTGGCCTAAGAATGCCCCCGTCGCGAAATGGATGGCGGCATAGAACGCGATAGCCCCCACACCAGCAACGAGACCAATAAGTGTGCTGATGAGCAACCATTTGAGCAGGTAGCGTGGGCTTTCAAAGCTTCTCTTGACACGGCGCACGTGAAAAAGGCGGCGTAAAAAGGTGACAAGGACAGTCACATTCATTTGAGCAACTCCTGACTTCCCGTATCGAGGTGGAACCAGGATACGTAAAACCTCTCTTCTAAAGCCTTTAAGCGGTAGTGTAGTACTCCGTTTACCCTTCGATGAGTTCATGACATGTATTGAGCCTGGTATCCCTCAGCAGGCGGTACACCGTTACCAGGAAAAACGGTGCAATAGAAGGCGATAGCGTTTTCCGCCTCATCAATGGGTGGGCAGACATTCAATAAAGGGATAAAAAAGGGAGCATGGCTACACGCTCCCACCGATACCGCGCAAGATCAGTTGCGCGACTGCTTCGGCCTGTTGGTTGATCGCCTGCTCTGACTGACCGAGCACACGCGCTGAGAGGACGAAAGACTCGGTTAAGGAAAGGATCATTAAGGCTGTCCCTTCAATATCGCTGCAACATAATTCACCACGGGCCCGACCCTCTTCCAACACCAGCGCAATCACTGTTACATAATCACGCAACAACTTTGTCGCCTCGTTCTGAAATGCGCGATTGACCCCGTAGAGCGCACTCATATAGACATTGAAATGGTCGCTTTCTTCTTCTGCAAGGCGCACAAACGCGCGAAAGAGCCGCTCTAAACGTTGTTGTAACCGCCCTTCAGTAGCCAAAGCGGTGCGAATCGTTGCCAACTGGGACTGTGCGATGTAGCGTAGCATCGCCAGAAACACCTCACGCTTATTTTCAAAATACAGGTAGATAGTGCCCTTGCCAATCCCCGCTTGTTCTGCGATGGTGTTGATGTTCGCTTGATCAAAACCCAAGCGGGCAAACTCGCGTGCCGCCTCATGCAGGATATGGAGACGGGTTGCCTCGCGCATCTGTTCATCCACAATCTTTGGCATAACTCTCCTCGAAAAACAACATCTTTATTGGGCATCTAGTCATATACAACTGCTTTGAGTATAGCGCGTCTCACCCTTGCTGTCAAATCAATGTACTCGCCTACTGTGTTGGGAGTACATAAATCGTTGACGAGATGAGGAAAACAGCCAAGAAAAGACAAACAGTTCAGACATTCTGCTTGTCAATCGCAACCGTTTCAGGCAACGGTGTATTCATACTCCCTTACTTCGTCCTGACTCCCTCGCGCTTGAACGCGCCATTCGCCGGACGATAGGGGCGTAACATCCAGAGCGGACGACGTAGCCCATCGGGACGCTGTGTTTGTGGGCGTGTCATCGCCATCCACTGCTGATAGACCTCGTGAGCCTTTGCAGGATCGACGGAGATGTCGGCATAGCGATCACCCGCTTGAGCAGGGGTGACCGTCACTTTTTGATGCCAGCAGTGCATTCCGCTCACTGGGTCAGGATGTACCGGAAACGTCAGGTTTTGATGCACGCCGGACTCGCGCCAGAAGATGCGCGCTGAGTCGGGGTCTTTACTCGCGTAGGGACGTACCCCTTCGGTCTGCCGCATGTGCCAGATGCCATCCTGTCCTTTCCCCAATACCACTTTCGCCGATGCCCAACGGTCGGTACCAACAGCGGTTTCGAGCCGCCAGCGTCCCATGTGGTGTGAGCAGGCAACGACACCAGGCCGAATCCCCTCGGTCACCCAGGCGCGGTTGACGTAGTAGCCGATGTCAGTGGTCACGCGCAGGAGGTCGCCTGTCTGCACGCCAATACGGTGCGCGTCGATGGGGTGTATCCACACGGGATTGGCGTTGGAGATTTCACTGAGCCACTTGGCGTTATGCGAACGCGTGTGGATGAGCGTCGGCAGACGGAAGGTGGGGATGAGCAGGTACTCGCCTTGTGCGTGGTCGATGTGCGAGGGGTGAACATGACTCCGCGTATAGCTCGGCACCGACCCTTCGGGCCAGCCCCACTCTTTCATCGTCGCCGAATAAAACTCCAGTTTGCGCGATGGGGTGGGGAACCCTTCACGTGCCACCCCGTCAATCATCACGCCGATCTTCGTGCCATCACGACTGATGACCGCGGTGTGTTCATCGACCTCGGCTCCCTGAAGTAGTTCGGGCTTCACCGCTTGCTCATTCAATTGGAAGACGGGAGCCTTCTCTGCGGGTATCGTAAATGCCCCATACTTTTGCATGTAGGCGAGCGGTGACAATCCTTCTTGTGCCGCCGCTTCTGGTAGTCCTGGCACGCTGTTCTCAAAAATCCAGCGATAATATTCCTCTATCGAGAGCTTCTCACCGGGTCGATACGGCGACTCAAAGTATTTGCGAATGCCGAGACTGCCATCGGGATCAATGCGCCACGATAGCTCGATCCAGAACTCGTCCTCTTCCCATATCTCGCCGGGGTTCGCCTGATAGGTGTAGCGGCTCGGCTCGCCATGTCGCTCCTGGTAGACGCGCAACACCGGTTGGCGGAAGCCAATCCAGCGTGCGGCGTGCGTCTCCTGACTCATCAGATCGTGTCGTTCGCTCGCCAGCCCCATGGGAAGGACATAGTCGGCATACCATGCCGTCTCGTTCCAGGTGGGGGTGAGGGCGGCATGCAACTCCACCTGTTGCTCATTGGTCAGTGCCTCGATCCATGCAGTGCCATCGGGATTGGTCCAGACGGGATTGTAGACGCGTGTGAAGTAGGCCGAGAGTTTCCCACGTCCCTCTTTCAAGAAGTAGGGAAGGAGAATGCTCATTTCGTAGTTGGCAAGCGGATACTCGTCTGGGAAGAGCAGTTCGTTCCAGATCTCAGAGGGTTTTGGCTTGAGGAAAGGCGTGGGAACGAACTTGTTCCAGGTGTAGGGGGCGGTGCCACCCGGCGTACCGATGCTGCCAGTGAGAACGGAAAGAAACCAGAGGGCGCGTGGCACTTGCCAGCCCCCCAGGTTGCCTGCACTCGCCGCTCGCCAGGTGTGTGCGGCAAAGGCGGTTCCGGCATGCCCGATCTGTCGCGCTAGGTCAACGATCATCGCCTCCACGACTCCACTCTCGCGTGCGGCAAAGGCAGGTGTGTATTCAGCATACAGGTCGATGAGCACCTCAATGAAACGCTCGAAGGTCTGCGGCTCGTTGGGGTGCTCTGCTGCCAGATATTCCTGCCAGTTGACCCAGCGTCTCATGTACTCGCGGTTGTACAGCTTCTCGACGAGAATGATACGTGCCATAGCGAGGAGAACCGCCGCTTCGGAACCCGGCCACGTTGAGAGCCAGTAGTCTGCCATGCTCGCTGTGTTCGAGAGGCGAGGGTCCATCACAGCGAGCTTCGCCCCCTTCATCTTGCCCTCAATGATGCGCTGCGCCTGCGGATTGAAGTAGTGGCCTGTCTCCAGGTGTGAACTAATGAGCAAGATAAAGCGTGCATTGGCATGATCGGGCGAGGGGCGGTCCGAGCCGCACCAGATATGGTAGCCAAAGCGTCCCGACGAGGAGCAGATATTGGTATGGCTATTGTGTCCATCAACGCCCCACGCACCCAGCACGCGTTCCATATAGCCATCGTGTCCAGGGCGACCAACGTGATACATCACCTCGTCACGGCGATTTTCGACGATGGCGTTGCGAATCTTCGCGCCAATCGTCTCTAACACCTCATCCCAGGTTGTGCGCTCCCATTTCCCTTCGCCACGCTTACCCGCACGTTTCAGAGGATACAGAATACGCTCAGGATCGTGAATCTGGTTGATCGTCGCGGGTCCCTTTGCACAGTTGCGTCCGCGACTGCCTAGATGATAGGGGTTGCCCTCGAACTTTTTGACACGCCCAGTCTCTTTATCAACGTATGCTAACAGACCACAGGCAGCTTCGCAGTTAAAGCAGATGGTAGGAATCAGCTCATAATGTCGCTCGACCTTGCGTGGCCATGCTTTCGCATCGTACTCCATCCAGTCCTGCCAACGCTCTGGTGGCGGACACGAGGCAAGATCGCGTATCGTCATTGGTTCACCATTTGGTGCGAACTGTTCACCTTGTGGTAGAGGAAGTTCTGGCATGCAACGCTCCTTTTTCTCCGTTTTGACTAACTCAACGCGACCGCTTGTCCGGCGACAACGAAACAATGCTCATAGGCGAACAGGCCGACCAATGCAAGCACCCCTGCCAGGGCGAGCAGGGCAGGTTGTGTACTGGGAACGAGCAGGGCAAACACCAGCAAGACTAGGGGAACCAGCGTCCCAAGACCAAGGAAGAGACCTTGAAAGATGGAACGCAGTGGACCGCTTGTGATGGCGTGCGCGGCAGCCGCGACGTGACTATTGCTATGTGAACCAAAGACTTCCATGAGGATGAGCAGGAGATGAACTCCAACCGAACTCAGAAGTGTGATGGTCAACAATGTGAGCAGCTCGCTGCCCGCGCCCAAAAACAGGGCGCAGAGGCCAAGCATAGCCGAGCCAGCTAGCACTGACTGCACCAGCAGAATGGGAAGGAAGAGTGGACTTTGCCAGAAATCGCGTCCCTCGGCCTGTCCAAAGAGGAACGCGCTATAGCCAGCCGCTGCTGCGCCAAAGAGGGCCGCTGGAAGCAGCAGGATGCGCAACAGGCCGAAAAGACCGAAAATAACTGCGCCAAACCAAGCCACCTCGATCAGCCCGAAGATACCTAGAATATAGCCACCCCACACCAACCACGAGGTCGGATTGGCTTTGGTGAGGAGAAAGAGCGCACGGTCAGGCCGCTTGAGATCTGCAACGAGGAGCACGAGGGTCGCCGCGATAAAGAGACCACCGATGATCGGTGCTGCGATACCCAACAAGGCGTTCAAGGATCCACTCAGGTTGCCATGGAAGCCATAGAGGGCCAGCGCAAAGGCCGCAACCACCATAGCACCCGCTCCAATCGACTTTGTGCCCAGATAAGCCGAAACCATCCAACCCCACGGCGCACTGTTCTTAGGTGCGTCGTACACCACGTGCGCTTTCGCGGGGTCTCCTGCCGGTTGATAGGGTTTGAGTGGATTGAGCGTCACAGGCTTGCGTCCAGCATGTCCATTAAGAGAAGGCGCAACGGTGGTCACGCTGGCAGGTGGAGTTTCATGAGCATTGTTCTGTGTACGCAGCGACAGGCTGGGGTCAAAGGTGCGTTCATCTTCATGATGAGGGCGTAACATCGTACTCCACATCGTCATATGTGGCAACTCTTGCACGGCGGCCTCAGGGTTAATCGCGGCCTCATCTGCACCCAGATAGTAGACATTGGGTTTCGTTCCTTGTTCTGGCTTGCGAACACGCACCGGTTCGCGCGCGATGAGCTGCGCAATCTCTGTTTTCGGGTTGTGCATATCTCCGGCAATGATGGCATGTTCGGGACACACCACAACGCACGCAGGCTCCAAACCTTGCTCGGTACGATGAGCGCAGTAATTGCACTTCGCCGCTGTGTGATTGTTCGGGTCGATATAGAGGGCATCGTAGGGACACGCCTGCATACAGGATTTACAACCAATGCAGCGCGTGTTGTCGAAATCCACGATGCCATCGGCACGCTTGTATAGTGCCTTCGTGGGACAAATCTTGACGCAAGGTGCGTCGTCGCAGTGATTGCAGCGGTTGACAAGGAAATAGCGGCGCGTGTTGGGAAACTCGCCTTTTTCAATGTACTTCACCCAGGTGCGATTGACCCCAATTGGCACGTCGTGCTCGGCTTTACAAGCAACAGTGCAGGCATGACAGCCGATGCATTTCCTCTGGTCGATGACAAAGCCATATTTCGTCATACATAACTTCCCTTTCAGGTTTGTTCAGGGAATAAGTCGTCTTGCTGAATAGTTGAGGCGAGAGGCAATTATTATGGATGAGTGTGCGTAGCGTGATCATGTCCGGAGACGTGCGGTGTTGCCTCCTCGCCTGTGAGAGTGGGGAAGCCTCGCTCAGTCCAATCCAGGACACCGCCTTGCACGGCAGTCACCTGTCGCCCGGTTGCCGCGAGCATACTTGCGGCGATTTCGGCACGTTGACCACTCTGACAGACAACTGCAAGAGGAGTATTTCGTGGAACCTGATCCAGGTGCTGAGGCAGTTCGCCAAGGTGCAGGTGCAACGAGTCAGGGATATGCCCATCGCGCCACTCGTCATCGCGCCGTACATCAACAATTGCCATCTGCGTGTGCTGCGACCAGCGTTTATAGAGCGTGTCGATATCGATACGCTCGAAACTGCTCGTGGGGAAGGCTGCTGCCTTCCAACCTGCAATGCCATTCTCAACGTACCCTTGCGCCTGTTCATAGCCGATACGAATCAGCTGCACCACCGCCTCGCGTCGTCCCTCCTCATCCTCAATCAACACCATCAGTGGTGTGTTGAAGGGTAATATCCAGCCTATGTACGTGCTGAATGAGCTATCCAATTCAACATTCAACGAGCCGGGTAGATGTTCTTGCGCAAATGCGTCACGTGAACGCGCATCGACGAGCGGGATACCAGCACGCATACGTGCTTGCACCACCTGCGGTGAGAGAGCCGCGAGTTCAGGGAAATCGCCGAGGATACGAGGTCCATGCTGGTTGATGTCATGCATGTAGGCGTAATAGTTTGGGTAGGCTGTGTAGCCAGCAAGCTGGCGGTGGACAAAATCCTCCTCGGACGATGCCTGAGCAGCGGGGCTGATAACGCGTTCTTGAGCAATAGTGCTGCTGCGCGTGTCCGCAACGGCACTGGCGGTACAAAACGAGCCAGCACCGTGTGTCGGATAGACGAGAACGTTGCCGGGAAGGGTTTCGAGCATGCGGCGCAGCGAGTGATACTGCTGCCGCGTCAGGGTGAGCGTCATTGCGGAACCGAGCAGGTCGGTGCGCCCCGCGCTGCCGACAAGCATGCTGCCACCACTGAAAACGGCATGCGGCTGCGCACTTTCTGGCTCATAGAGGACATAACTCACATGCTCAGGGGTGTGACCAGGCGTTGCTATGACCCGAAAAGTCATTTCGCCAGCAGCGACGGTATCACCATCTCGAACCGCCTGGTGCTCGTAAACGATGTGACCTTCTGCACTTCCAACAATCGTTGCCCCAGTATGAGCAGAGAGTTCCCGCGCACCCGTGACATAATCGTTATGGATGTGCGTCTCCAGGATGTGGGTGATACGCGCATGCGCCCGCTTCGCCTCTTGCAGATAGATATCTACATCGCGTCGGGGATCAACAACAACGGCTATCGCGCTTTTTCCATCAGCTACGAAGTAAGATTGGTGTCCCAGTCCTTCTAAAAAGAATTGCTTGATCTGCATCATTGCACCTCATACCGCCATCTTTCTGTATCTCAAGGCTTGCTTTGCCCCCTGCGACACATGCACCTGGACGCGGCGGTATCTTCCAGGTAGGTACGACTTCATTGCCTTCCCATTGTCTGCATATGCTTCTTTGTAAGTATAGTTGGGAGTCATTACTATGTCAACATGTTATCATAATAAGTTAAGAACCATGTTGGGCTTATTCAAGCGTACGCGTGCAAAGAAGGCGCGGTTGCCATAGGATAGTGTTTCCCTTATTCCATCGATAACTGGTGTAAACGCCAGATAGACGTTCCTCCGGTTACATTCACAATCTGTTCTAGTCCTTGCTTCTGAAGGAAACTAGCCGCCTGCATACTCCTGTGACTACTCTGGCAGATGAGCAATACCTTGCGGTCATGTGGTATCTCGCTGACTCGTTGCTGTATTTGGCTCAAGGGAATATTCTTTGCTCTTCTTGCATGACCGTTTTTATATTCATGGGGTTCTCGAACGTCTATCAAAATTGCTTAAGCATCTTTTTCTGTTTCCCCAAACGTGTTGCCAGGTATGCGCCTACCAATCCGCCCGCGATACCGCCGACAATGTATTCCGCCGCGACTAGCCAGTTCACCAGGCCCGAGAGTGCATAGGTTGATGGCGGTGGTCATTCCAAAGGTGCCTACGGAGACGAGCGAACTGCCCACGGCACTCAACAGCGGCATGCCTGTAGCAAACATGAGTCCAGAAACAATAAGAAATCCTCCTCCAATTCCGAAAAAACCTGAGAGTAGGCCAACCAGGAAACTGACTGGACTGTCCGTATGAGGAGGGGCCAACCAGAGAGCATTGGTCTGCTTGAGGTATCTCTGCGCGGACGCACCATGGAGATTGCAACAACGATCATCAACAAGGCAAAGAGAAAAAGCAGTTGTTTGCCAGGAAAGACCTTCCCTATTGCTGCCCCGACGGCCCCTGGCAAGGCGAAGGAAAGGGCCGCTTTCCAGCGCACATTACCAGCGCGCCAGTGCAGAATCAAGTTGGCGAATGCCGTCAGAGCCACGGCCAGTGCGGTCGTGCCAATCACGACATGGGTATCGCGATAGCCTACGAGATAGAGAAGCAACGGGACTGCCAGTATGGACCCACCACCGCCGATCAAGCCAAGAGAAAAGCCTACGATCACACCTGAGCCTACTGCCAGAAGTTGCTGAATGAAGGTAACTGTCATGCGACCCACGTCCCATTTTCAACCATACAAAAGAACCGTCTTCGATCCTCTCTTCTCAACATCGCGATTTCCTTGCGCTCCATCTGTGTAGAGCGAAAACGCTTTTCTCCCACTATATAACACCAAAAATTATTATGTCAACATATCTTAATAAGACGACATGTTGACATAATAAGTTAGGGTCTAATGAAAGACACGCGGGTATTGCATGGAAGAGCGGAATACTGTTTTCCCACGAAAGATTGCTCACGACTCCCTGATAGGGTATACTACAACAAAGAGCACATATCAACATGTCGCCATATCAAGTACTTTCGTGAGGCATTTCAATGGTATCACAGCCTTTGCTTCCAGGCCCCATTCCATTATATTATCAGCTCAAACAAATTATCCGCACGGAGATCGAGCGTGGTACGTACCAGTCTGGAGATCGACTTCCAGCAGAGTCCGAATTGATCCAGAAGTACGGAATTAGCCGTATTACCGTGCGGCAGGCACTTGATGAACTAGAGGCAGAGGGATTAGTAATACGTCGACACGGGAAGGGAACGTACGTTGCCGAAAAGCGCATCGAGCAGGATTTGGTGAGACTCACCGATTTCGTTGAAGACATGGAAGTAGCTGGGCTCGCTCCTTCCTCGCGGGTCCTCGCGATGGCGCACGAGTTGGCGAGCCAGGAAGTAGCTGAAGCACTTGCGCTGTCCAAGAACGAGGAAGTGGTCCGTGTGGATCGGTTGCGTCTCGCTAATGAACGCCCTATCGCCTATGATACCACATGGCTTCCTCTACGTTTCGGCTTACTGGTGTCCGAAACCGCCCTTGCCTCTGAGACCATCTATCACATTCTTGAGACGCGCTACGGCATTCTTGTGGAATCTGGCACGTTCCAAATCACGGCGGCAACCGCTACATCTGAGCAAGCCAGGCTGCTGACATTGGCTTCAGGAACGGGATTGCTCCTCATCCGGCGTATTTCGTATACAACGGGGAATATCCCCGTGTATGTACAGGAACGCTACTATCGCCCCGACCGCGTGAGCTATCGCGTGTCACTACACCGTCACGGAAGTGCGGCGGGCGGTATGACAGCTATCAGGGAACTGCGCCCCATCTTCATTGAACCAATTTCCCCACAAGAGGGAGCGGAATGATATCATCCTTAAAACAGCTATCTGTCTTCAACTTCTTTCTCTGCAAGTTTTTCTTTGTCGAGCCTCCTCAAAAAATTCGATTTCACACGATCACAGCTGTAACCCACCGTGCAGTAAAGCCAAATACGTGAAGTATCGAGAAGACTTTAACATGTGAGGGTATGCTACAATATGGGTGTGAAGGGTGAAATGTTGTAAGGTTTTCTACCAGCAACTCTCCGCGCTTTAGTTAGTGCATTTTGAAAGGACAAAACTCAATGGCGATACAAAAGGTTGGTGTCGTTGGTGCTGGCCTAATGGGAAGCGGCATCGCGCAAACCTGTGCTCAAGCTGGCTATGAGACGCTTGTGTGCGAAGTGAAGCAAGAGTTTCTCGATAGGGGTATGGCACGCATCTCTAGTGCCTGGGACACGATGGCGAGCAAAGGCAAACTGACAACAAGCCAGGTTGCTGAAAATAAAGCGCGTTTGCACGGCACGTTGAACATGCAAGATTTTGCCGACTGCGATCTGGTCATAGAGGCAGTCATCGAGAATATGGAAGAGAAGTTACGACTCTTCCCAACGCTTGATCGCGTCCTTAAATCAGGGGCATTGATTATCAGCAACACGTCATCGTTGAATGTCACACAAATGGGAGCGGTCACGAAACGTCCCGACAAAGTGTGTGGCTTACACTTCTTCAACCCCGCACCTGTGATGCAACTGGTCGAGATTATTCAAACCATTGCCACGTCGGAAGACACGATTGAAACTGTGCGGCAGTTCGCCCTTTCCCTCGGGAAAAAGCCCGTGTTAGCAAAGGATACCGCGGGTTTCATCGTTAACTTCTTGTTAATTCCTTATTTAATAGCGGCGATACGCATGCTGGAGAATGGGCAGGCGTCTCGCGATGATATCGACACCGCCATGAAACTCGGCTGCGGCTATCCGATGGGACCGTTTACCCTGTTGGATTATGTCGGCCTTGATACCACGCTGTGGGCAGCAGAGGCGATTTACGAGGAGTACAAAGACCCGCTGTACGCTCCACCGCCACTCCTCAGACGAATGGTCATTTCAGGGATGTTGGGGAGGAAGAGCGGCAAGGGCTTCTACGAGTATTAGCATTACAGTATCCGCTCAAAGCACAAAAAAGAGGAACGATTTGATGGTTCCTCTTTTTTGTGCTTTGAGCGGGGGCTTGCTTATTCTGGATTGGTCGCCCTCTTAGGAAGAGTGCGCCTCGTTGCATATGACTTGCGACGCTCTCCCACATACTTTTGCGGAATTGGGCGCACTTCATCACGATGATAGGAGCCACTCGCATCGGTATTGATACCAGGGAAATTGGGACCATAGTTATAGTGACCAGTTTCCGCGGGTGATAGTGGGCCACTCGCGAATTGCGCAACGCCGGTTGTGAGTGGCGCACCAAATTCTGGCGCATCGTCATAGAGATCATCGGGAACGGTGGTGAGCCCCTTGCTTACCAGTTCATCTTCGCTTACCAGGAGAAGAACAGCATTCTTTTGAATATTGCTTCTGGCGAGGCTTTGTGGAACATAGTATGTTTTGACGAGCAAACCGCCGTGTTCAACTAGAATATAATTATCCCCAAAGCGGGCCTGCACTTTGCCCAGATAAACACCATCTTTATCAATAACTTCTTGACCAATTTGAAATCGCGCTGAAGCACCAGTAGAAACGATATCAAAGTGCCCCTTCATCGGCGCCATCGGATCTTCCAGTGCCCACCCCAGGATACCAACGACGACAAACGGAGCCGCGATGATGGTTAACCAGGGATTAGCAGGGATGAACAACAGACCAGTAATCGCCAGAATGACAGCAACACTTAAAATAAGTGGCCACAAGCTAGGATTTGGCAGATGGATATGAGGCTCTTCACCCTGGCCATGTGCTGTATCCTTATGCTCTAGCGATCCTTGTGTTTCCTCTGCGGTGAGATTAGCACTTTGAAGAGAACTATCCATAAGCTTCTGCTCTCCTCTAAAGAATATTTAGACTATTTTTGAAGACAAATCTTCTCTTTCAATCTTCCTTACTAGCATACCAAATATATGGCCGCAGTGCAAGCCATAGGACCTGAAATCCGCTCATAACTCTTCTGCTGGCCTACGGACCACTTGTTGGGAGGTGGTGTTGCGAGGACACCTCGCGCTCCGGCAAGGGACTGCATCCCCTGCACCCCTCTTTCTGAGTGGCCTTCAGATAGGACTGACTCTACTTTTCGAGGGATGGAGTTTCTAGTTCGCGCAGTAACAGTCCTTCTTCGTAGATGCGACGGATGACATCCTCTATCTCAGGCTCCTGAAAGGTGACATCGCGCAAGCGATAGCGGGCACCCAGCAGAGCGACAAGTTCGTGCGCGGGAATACTATCACGCCCAAAACCTAGCCAGAAACGCGGCCCCTCATTGCGCACCAGACGCACACCAGTTGGCAGGTCGGCAAGCACAAACTGCTCCGACTGCTGGGTAGCGCGTGCCAAGCGTGGCAACTCAGCTGGATCAAGCACAGCAATCAGCGTGCGCTCACCACCGAAGCGTTCGCGAATGTTGCTCACCGTACCATCGTAGAGCTTTTGGCCGTGGTCGATAATGACCATGCGCGGACACAAAGTCTCAACATCATCCATATCATGCGTTGTCAGCAACACCGTCACGCCCTGCTCGGCATTGATGGAGAGCAAAAACTCGCGAATACGCGCTTTCGCGACGACATCCAGACCGATTGTCGGCTCATCGAGGTAGAGCAGTTCCGGCTCATGCAAGAGGGCAGCCGCAAGATCGCCACGCATACGCTGACCAAGCGAGAGTTGGCGCACAGGTGTATCGATGAACTCATCGAGATCGAGCATCTTACGTAAGCGTGCCAGGTTGTGGCGGTGACGCTCCTCCGGTACGCGGTAAAGGTGGCGTAACAACTGCAATGAGTCAATTAGTGGTAAGTCCCACCACAGTTGTGTGCGTTGACCAAACACCACGCCGATACGCGCCGCTAATTCGCGCCGCTGCTGCATTGGCACGAAACCAGCCACACGCACCGTGCCATGAGTAGGAACTAGAATACCCGTCAGCATTTTAATAGTGGTGCTTTTCCCTGCACCATTTGGCCCCACCAGACTCATCATCTCGCCGCGCTCGACCCGCAATGAAAGATCGCGTACGGCCTCTACTGTGCGTATATCTGGATTTACAATGCTGCGTAACCCACCCACTATCCCTGGTCGGCGCCGTGCGACGCGAAACGACTTACCTAACAGCTCGGCCTCAATCATGAAAGACATAGTAATTTATTCCTTTCAGAAGACAGTGTTATAGAGATGAAATTACACACGAGCAAGCAAATAGGAAAAGTACGGTGACAGAGGAACAACATAGTATCGCTACCATAACGACGAGGTAGTGCAACGGACAACACAAAAACCCAGTATCCGTACGACAGGGGATACTGGTTCTCTACTTTGTCACACAACACAAGAGACACGTTCAGACATGACAAAACACACTCCCAACACAAAGGAGTGCGTGAATACTATATCATAGTGCTATTGTGGAAGTCAATCGGAAAGAATAGGTGTATGGCGACCCAAGGCTTCCTTGCATCCTGCCTGAGCGAAGCTAGATGCGATAGCATCGTTGGCAGGATGAGTAAGGAGCAATCGCCATGCTCATATACAAAATGTAATGCGCACTCGGAAATACTGAGCACCATTACTCTTTGATGCGGCCTTCCTCGGTGTGGAACGAGGCGGTGCTGGCAGAAGAGAGGCTTTCCGCGTTCGGGGCAGATGGATGTGCCTTCTCTGGTGGCAACTGCTGATGATTAGAGATGCGACGAGAGAGGAGGGCATGATTAGAGGTCATGGCAACCTGCATCGACTCTATTACGCGCTCAAGATCTTCAATGCTTAACAACACATCTTGCGCATTGTTCAGTGTTCCATTATATACCTGCGCTTGTCTGCGTAACACTTCCTCACGCAGCTCATAGAGGCGAACGGAGAGGTGTTGTTCTATAGTCCTGATGGCACCTTGCAGCGACTCATTGAGCAGAGATAAACGATCATCCAGGGCTTTCCCCATCACCTCTGCTAAATCTTCCCAAGAGATGTCGGTTTGCACTTCTATATCCGCCATATTTTGCGGTTGCTCATCGTCATATGGTGCTTGCATGGTATCATTAGCCGCAAGGACATCATCGGAGGCAAAGGGAAGATGCTGTTGTAGGAGTTGCTCCATCGCCAATAGCTGTGCCGCAAGCACATTTTCTACAAACGACTCAAAGTGTTGCTGTTGCTGCTGTTGGTTCTGCGCAACATTACGGGTGACCTCATCAAGCAAGCGATTTTGCTGCGTGTCTAAGCGGTAGTTCAGGGTATTCGCCAGTTTCGTCTGCTGATCCGTGAGGCGTTGCGCGAACAGTCGCGCCATGTCTTGCTGAGTAGAAAGCATGCGTTGCTCAAAATCGCGGCGCAACCCATTCATCCGTTGGTCGAGACTACGTTCTAACTCACGACGATGTGAGGATAAGTGTTGCTCCATGATACTATGGAGAGCTTGCAATTCATCTTGCGTAAAAGACATGTGGGTTTTACCTCTTCTTGCGTAGTCATACGCCCTCAGCGAATGATTGCTGTAAGTAGTATAGGAACCCACTCATGCCTGTGTCAATGAAAACGCCCAAACACCCCCAAGAAGGCTACTCGGATGAGAAATTCATGTGGGCAATGGGGGTGTGAGCTAACAATTTCTGCCCATTGCGCCACATCAGTTTTGCACGCACCTCGGGCTTGAATTCGATCTTTACTGACTCAAAATCCTTCATCCAGCGTTGCGGCGTAATAAAGGGATAATCGGAGCCAAACAAGAAACGGTCTTGCAAACGTGTCGCGGCCTCACGTAGCAGTGCTTCAGGAATGTAACGGGGTGACCAACCAGAGAGATCATTGTACAGATTGGTTTTATGCTGCATAGCGGCGATCATCTCTTCATGCCACGGCCATGAAGGATGGGCACCAATAATTGTCAAGCCTGGAAAGTCTGCGGCCAACGAATCAAGGTAAATTGGCCGGGTATGATCGAGTTTAATACCCATCCCACCAGGAGTGCCAGCCCCCAAACCGTTCGTGCCTGTATGGAAAAGCGCGGGTATCCCCAACTCTTGAATTTTCTCCATCAAAGGATAAAAAGTGGGATCGTTTGGATAGAAGGCTTGTACGCCTGGATGGAACTTTGCTCCGGCTAGTCCCAGCTCCTTGACAGCGCGTTCAATCTCTTTGACGGCCCACTTTCCCTTATGCGGGTCCACACTGGCAAAACCAATGAACTGCTGTGGATAGCGATTGACGATGGCTGCCACATAATCATTTCCCAGCGGAGGAAGCCCCGTCGCCGTTTCCGCATCCCACGCCAGCAGCACGCCGATCATATCGAGTTCCGCGTAGTCAGCTGCAATCTGCTCCATGTCTTTGAGCTTTACCTCTGTACGAAAGAAACGCTCTGCAGCCTTCGCATAGGGACCCAATGTCACTTGCATGAACTCAGTCGTGGGGAGATGAACATGAAAGTCTATAGCGCGTGGCATACTATTTCCTCCAAAGCGATACGGAAGTACAACATTGTAACTTCACATATTGTACTACATCGCATACATAAAATAGCTTATGCACTGGTAATCATGGAAAACCCCATCCTTAGGGGCCAGCTTTTCTCTGTCGGGACGATCACCGCTTCGTTCTGCAAGCCATCACGCGGCCCCACCTCGACAATCTCGACAATATTTGGTACCTGCATTAGATGACTCCTTGTTCGGTCAGCTGCGCTATCTCCTCAGCCGAAAGGCCGAGTAGCTCACCATAGACTTCCTGATTATGCATGCCAATGGCACCACCATACCAGTCGATGCCCCCCGGCGTCTGCGCAAGTTTCGGTACAAGGCCGGGCATGGCGACGGTGCCAACACCCTCGATCTCTGCCGACAAGATCATCTCGCGCTGTTGATACTGCTCGTCTTTCACGATGTCAGCAATTGAATAGATGGGACCAGCTGGTATCTGTGCCTCTTCAAGACAGCGTAATATCTCGTGCAAGGGGTATTGCCGCGTCCAAGCATCTATGAGTGTATCAAGTTCTGCGGCGTGTTCTGCGCGCTCTTTGTTTGTGCGATAGCGTGGACTCTCTGCCAACTCTGGTTGACCGATCACGCGCATCAGACGCTTGAAAACTGTGTCACTGTTGCCACCAATCACAATATATGAATGATCGCATGAACGATAGGTGTTGCTCGGAGCAATGCCGGGCAGAGAGGTGCCAGCACGTTCGCGGATAATGCCCGCAACGCTATACTCTGGCAAGGTCGATTCCAGCAGGCTGAACACCGCCTCATAGAGGGCCACATCAACCACCTGACCCTTCCCCTGGATGCCTTGAAGATCACGAGCGCGCAGTGCCATCAGAGCACCGATCACGGCGTAGAGGGCAGCTAGCGAATCACCGAAGCTGATGTTAGGGCGCACGGGCGTTTGGTCGGGTTCACCCGTGATATAGCGGATACCACCCATGGACTCACCCACGCTGCCAAAACCGGGTTGGTCACGCGAGGGTCCCGTCTGGCCGAAGCCTGAGACACGCACAACGATCAGACCAGGGTTCACTTCCTGAAGTACCTGTGGCCCCAGACCGAGCTTCTCAAGCGTGCCAGGGCGAAAATTCTCGACGAGAATATCGCACTCCGCGAGCAGGCGTTTCGCCAAGGCAAGACCTGAGGGTGGCTTGAGATTGAGGGTGATGAGCTTTTTGTTACGCGATTGCAGTGACCACCATAGCGATGTGCCAGTGTGTTTGTCAACATAACGCCACGTCCGCAGCGGGTCGCCCTCGCGTGGAGTTTCAATCTTAATGACCTCTGCTCCGAACTCGGCCATCAATCTGGTGGCAAACGGTCCAGCGATCAGGCTTCCCAGTTCGAGGACACGTAGCCCTTCCAGTGGTCGTTTCGTATGGCTGCTATCCTGTGGCTCTGGTGAAGTTGGAGCATCTGTCATGCATTTTTCCTCTTCGTGTATCATTTTTAGGCAAAAGGAGGCAGGTAAATGGACATTACTTTGTATTTTTTCCAAGCTCATGTAAGGACAAGAATCTAGTGACGCAATCAAAGACTATTTAGAGCTTGATTGAAAAAGGATCGCCCGCAACTGGCTCTGTTTCGATCCAGACACTCTTGACCTGGGTAAACTCTTTCATCGCCTCAATGCCGTTCTCACGACCCAAGCCGCTAGACTTGTAGCCACCGAAGGGCATGGTGGGCGAAAGGAAGCGGTAGGTGTTGATCCAGACGGTGCCAGCTTGCAGTTGACGCGCTACCTTGTGTGCCCGTGTCAGGCTCGTGGTCCATATACCCGCGGCCAAGCCATACTCGGTATCGTTAGCGAGGGCGATGGCTTCATCGTCGTGATCAAACGGGATGAGGGCCAGCACCGGACCAAACACCTCTTCACGTGCGATACGCATGTCATTGCGCACATCAGCGAGAATGGTAGGCTCGACAAACAGGCCATTTTGTAGCTCCGCGCTGCTTGACTTCTGGGCACCCGTGACGACACGTGCCCCATCTGCCTTTGCCACGTCAAAGTAGGAGAGAACCTTACGATACTGTGACTCGTTGGCGATGGGACCCATCTCCGTCTCGTCCAGCAAAGGATCGCCAATACGAATTTGGCGCACGCGTTCTTCCAAGCGTCGCAACACCTCGTTATAGATGGGCCGTTGCACCAATGCACGCGAACCTGCAATACACGTCTGACCAGAGGCAGCAAAGATACCTGACAGAATGCCAGCAACGGCGGCATCCAGAGGGGCATCCTCAAAAAGAATATTGGGCGACTTGCCACCCAGTTCAAGCACAATCTCGGCGTAGTGCCCCACAGCGGCGGCAGCGACACTGGCACCAGCCGGACCGCTACCCGTGAAAACTACGACACCAACACTTTTATGGCGTGCCAGCGTATCACCAGCAGGCAAACCCAGACCCGTTACGACATTGAAGACGCCAGGAGGGAAGCCAGCCTCCTCAAAGCAACGCGCAAACTCTAAGGTAGAGACCGAGGCATGTTCGCTCGGCTTCACGACAACCGTATTGCCAGCGGCAAGAGCTGGGGCAAGGGTAAATGTGCCGAGCAGCAGCGGCGAGTTCCAGGGGGTGATACAGGCAACGACACCATAAGGCTCGCGCACGGTATAGTTGAAGAGACTAGCTTTTTCGTGTGGAATGGTGTCACCTTGGATTTTGTCTGCCAAGCCAGCATAATAACGGTACCAACCGGGGATGGCCTTGAGCTGGGTGTACATCTCGCGGAGCAGTTTCCCATTGTCTTGCACCTCAAGCTCCGCCAGTTCACGTGCCCGCGACTCGATCACATCGGCCAGACGGTGCAGGAGGCGCATGCGGGTAGCGGGTGATGTCTTTGACCATGTTGTATCGAAGGCTGTTTTCGCAGCCCGCACCGCGTCATCCACGTCTTGCGCCCTTGCACTCACAATGGTAGCCCACGTCTCACCTGTAGCGGGATTGCTCACGGGCAAACGTGAGGCACCATCTGGCTGTACATATTTTCCGCCGATATACAGCCCATAATCCTGCGTCTTTGACAGTATTTGCGACATGAATCAATGCTCCTTTGCTAGCCTCTTTTTAAGTCACTAGCTGAGGCGTTCGATAATCATGGCCATGCCTTGGCCGCCGCCAACACACATCGACTCCATGCCGAATGTTTTATCTGCCGTTTGCAAACCGTTGATGAGCGTGGTCATGATACGCGCACCTGTCATGCCATATGGATGACCGAGGGCGATCGCGCCGCCATTGACGTTGAGCTTATCCCAGGGAATGCCCAGGTGCTTCGCTGAAGGAATCACCTGCGCGGCGAACGCTTCATTAATCTCAACCAGATCAATATCATCAATCGTCTTGTTAGCACGCTTGAGAGCCTGCCGACAGGCTTCTATCGGCCCTAAACCCATGATCTCAGGGTTCAAACCGGAAACACCACTAGCGATGATGCGCGCTAAAGGTGTGAGGCCCAGTTCACGCGCCTTGCTCTCGCTCATGATGATCACCGCGGCGGCACCGTCATTGAGTGGACAGGAGTTGCCAGCAGTTACTTCGCCGTTGGGGCGGAAGACAGGCTGCAAGGTGGCGAGTTTCTCCGCTGTGGTGCCAGCACGTGGGCCATCATCTTTACTTACCACCTTCCCACTTGGTGTGGTAATGGGCGTAATCTCACGCTGAAAGAAGCCGTTCTGCTGCGATTGTACGGCTCGCTGCTGCGAAAGGGCGGCGAACTCGTCCATCTCACGGCGCGACACGTTCTCGGCCAGACGCACATTTTCGGCGGTCTGCCCCATTGAAATGTAGATATCAGGCAAACCAGTTGGTGGTTGCCACAAGGTAGCACCTTGAGCATCCTCTTTGGTGCGCGCCTCGGCCTCAGCAAAGATGCTATTATGGGGGCCAATATCGGCCATGCCGTTTGTAAAGCGGCTTACAGTCTCAACGCCTGCCGCTATAAAGACATCACCCTCACCAGCTTTGATGGCATGAAAGGCCATGCGAATCGTCTGCAACGAGGAGGAACAATAGCGATTGACGGTTACACCCGGCACATCTGGCATGCCCGCCAGAATAGCCACAACTCTTGCCATATTAAAGCCAGACTCACCCGCAGGCTCGCCACAGCCTAGCATCAAGTCTTGCACGGTACTGGGATCGAGTTGTGGCACCTTGGCAAGGGCCGCCCTGACAATAGCCGCTGCGAGTTCATCGGGCCTACACTCAACTAATGACCCCTTCATAGCGCGTCCAATTGGGCTACGAGCGGTGGCAACAATAACAGCTTCTGGCATGGTGTTCTTCCTTTTTACTTTATAGAAAAGACAGGCCCTCTCGACGAAGAGCCATGGTCAACATTGACCTGCATATTCAGCAAACGCCGTTCCATTATATACTTACCACCACTGAGAATGCGAATGCCTGTTTTCTTAGACGTAACAAGATCGAAGATACACGATACAGTACTATCGTCCTAGCAATGTTACATTCATTTGCATATGTCAATATAAACAAGTATACTCCTTCTTGTATCAAAAAATGAAAAACAGACATGGCGTTCTTACAACCGAAATTGGCTCCCTCTAGAGGCTTTCCCCTCTTTATCATCAGCAACACACGGGTTCTTCAGTAATAAGAGCTTTTGTATAGGGGCTTTTTTGCGCCATGCAACCAGAGAAGTATGTTAAGAACAATTAACAGGAGGTATGATGTCCTTTTTTCGTCGTCTTTTACGCCGAAACCATGTATCCAACACTTTGAAACCCGCTCAACAACGTCTTTTAGTGCTTTCCGCAACAGGAGCGATTGCCATTGTAGCAACTACATTGCTTACAAGCGTCGCCTACACACACAATTTTTCGTCCGCCTCAATGCCCCTCGCCCTTTCTAGCGCGCAAGTAACAAATGGGGCAAACACACATACGGATATGCAGTCAATCTCAGGTGTAGATGACCTTGCTAATAATCGGAAGTTCATACCTACTCATACACCTGTGACTACAAAGAAGGGCACGCCAGCAAGCATACAGCCACAACCGATTTCTGTTGTGAGAACGCCAAGTGCAGCACCTACGGCTCCAATAGTCCCAACGGCTCCCCCACAACAACCAACACCATCATCGGCATCCGGCGCGATGATTCCGGTGAATGTGACGGCGTATGCGCTGCAAGGTCCTATGGCTGACGGCAAGTGGACGCATTGGGGTGCCTGTGCCGTCTATACAAGTCAATTCCCTTTCGGCACGCTGATTAACATCTATAACCGTGATGGTTCCTTCAATCGCCAGTGCATTGCTGAGGATACTGGTGGCGCGATCACCTATAGCCATATCGATCTGGCCTTCCCTGGTGATGAGAGCGCGGCCATTCAGTGGGGGAGACAATACCTCTACGCCCGCGTTGCACGCTGGGGTTGGTAGGTACATAACAACAGGTTAGTATAACAAAATCTAGAGAGCCATACAAAAGGGGACACTCGGCGCATTGCTGCTGTGAGCAATGCGCCGAGTGTCCCCTTTTGTATGGCCTAAACCTACTCGAGAGGATATTCCTCTCCGGCGACGAGTCCTGCGGCTCGTTTCCACGAGACCATCTCGTCGCCATGCTCCTCTTCTTTGAAGCGATAATCGTGCTTACGAATCAATTCGCTAAGCTGCTCATCCAGCCGCTGTAGACAGCCTAGTTGTGCTTGACGCAACAAAGGGAGCCATTGCTCCGCATGCTCTTGTGGCTTGGACGTGCAGGCAAGGCGAAAATGGGGCAGACATAACCCTTGTGAAGCGGCAATGTGATCATATCCAGTTGGATGAAGCAAAGCTTTGCGCAAGGTGTACACCGCTTGCACAATAGCTTGATCGCGGATTCGACAGGCGGGGCAAGATGCAGGCTTCCCACGTGACACCAAGAGACGCTTGAACCAACTATTGGATGTAGGGCGAGAATGCTCATCAGCATTTGCTTGCAGTTGATCCATCAGGTCAGAGAGCACAATCTGATACGTTTGCGCGAGTGGGAGTGCAGCACCGAGACGGGCAAGTTGCCAGGTATGTTGGTGGCAGAAGCCTTGTGAGTGACGTAATTCTTCACGGATTTCAACATCCGTGAATAACTCATAGGCCCATCCATCCAGGTAACGCTGCACTCGTTCTTCTACCAAACGACAAAGTGGGCAACCCTCTTGCGTACAAGCGAAAAGGAAAGCTTGAAATTCGTGTGTTTCTTGTAATTCTTGCATAACAACCACCTTTTTCTAGCTCGTTACTGGATGATGTTGTACTGCATTTTCATGAGCAGAATACGCTGTACAGCTTGATCGACACGTGCCTGAGATAAGCGGCCTTGCTGCATGGCCAGTTTCAAGGCAGCGACCACGGCGGCTACTTGCGCTGGTGTGTATGGGCCCTCCACGATATCGTCGCCCGCAATAATAGAAAGCACCGCAGCTTCACTGAGCGACCAGCGTTGACTGATGCCACCCATGTACAGGCCATCCGTGATGACAACGCCATCGTAGCCTAATTCGCTGCGCAGCAAACCAATCGTTTGGGGAGATAACTCCGCTGGCAGATTGGGATCGAGCGCGGGCATCAGCACATCAGTTGCCATAATCATGGCTGGCTGGTCTTGCTGAATCATGAGCTTGTAGGGGGCGAGATCAATCTTCTCAAGATCGGCTTTGCTACGATTCACGGTGGGTAGGCCCGCGTGTGGATCGGAAGAAATAGCACCTAAACCAGGGAAATGCTTGAGGCAACCAATCACCATATTTTGCTGTAAGCCGTTCAGATAGGCACCTGCGTAGGTGGCCACGGTTTGCGGGTCGCGGCCAAACATGCGTGACTCCAACACGGCGGGATCAACGGTATGGACATCAACGACAGGGGCAAGGTCGGCATTGATGCCTAACGCTAACATCCACTTCGCTGCCTGCGTCCCTTGGTCTAACGCTGTTTGCGGATTGCCCGTAGCCGCCATGTCCTCTGCTGATGGCAAGGGGCCATGAAACTCATACAAGCGATTCACCAAGCCGCCTTCCTGGTCGGTCGCAACCAGCAAGGGAATGTGCGCGTCCTTCATGGCCTGTTGAGAGAACGTGTTGACGTTAGCGGCGTCAGTGTATGGCCCATCAAAATTATGATTGCTCTGCTGATACATGAAGCCGCCCACATATTGCTGGGCAATCATGTATTGCAAGCCGCTGTCCTGATAACTATTGCCTAGATATTCCACCAGGATCAGTTGCCCAAGCTTCTGATCCAGTGACATACCTTGCAGTAGCAGTTGCACCTTTGCCAGTTGTGCTCGTTTCCTTGCCTCTGTCGGGCTGTCATTCGCATCAGGTTTGGGTGCAGATGGATGTGTCACGGCAAGAGGAGTAGTATTTTTTGACGACACACCCGATAGAGGAGAGGGAGAAGTTGAACATGCGGAAAAGAGCAGCAGAACAAGAATACAACATACCATCAATAGAGCATGAGAAATATCCATAAAGCATGATAGAGCATGCCTTCGTCGCTTGCACATTATAGAAGCTCCAACAATTTTTTCGATAACGGAAATTTATGATACAATCAAGCACGCAGCAAATAGTATTCCAATGGCATTATATCAGGAGTAGGAGTATCTAGACTATCGTGGCAAGGTTTGAAGATATTGAGATTATTGAACGGCTCTTTCTGAAAAGCTATCCTTTTAACAAGTATGGCCCGCGCCCAGAAGACCCTGTTTCACATGCGGTAACACCGCTGAAGAAGCCTCTCGCCGCCTGTCGTGTGGCACTGGTGACAACGTCTGGCTTAAGCCTCGCTGACCAGCCGCCCTTTGACACGAACAACAAAATGGGCGATAGTTCGTTTCGCGAATTTCCTGGTGACATTTCACCGCAGTTATTAGAGATGAATCATAGGAGCTGGTCCTTTGATCAGACAGGTATTCTGCGCGACCGTAACCTGGTGTTGCCAATTGACCGTTTACGAGAGATGCAGGAGCGCGGAGAAATTGGCTCAGTGGCACCGCATCATTATAGCTTTATGGGATCGATTGTGGGGCCACGGCACTTGACACAGGAAAGCGCGCCAGAGGTCGCACATCGCATGGTCGCGGATGGCGTCGACGTGGCGTTGCTTACGCCTGTCTGACCCATGTGCAATCAGTCCGTGGGACTGATTCAACGCGCCATCGAGTATGCGAGCATCACTACAGTCTCAATTTCGCTGCTACGCGAGATCACAGAGAAGATCAAGCCGCCACGAGCACTTTTCGTTCCCTATCCACTTGGTCATCCACTCGGTGAACCAAACGATAGTGAACTACAAACACGCATCATACGCACCGCATTCGCACTGCTAACACGCAATGACGTTCCCGTATTTGAGGCATTTGTGCCGTGAAAGATAGCAAAATAGCACGCCGCTACGCTTTGCGTGCTACCAGTTCTTGGGCAATATAGCTGGCGACGGTGAGGGCCGTGCTGCCGGGACCAAAGCCAGCGTCATAGCCAAGCTCTTTCGCGAAGGAGTGCGAGATGCGTGGCCCACCAACAATAAAGAGGGCCTTTTCGCGCACGCCCTCCGCCTCGGCCAGTTCGATCAATTTGGTCAAATTGTGGATATGGACATTCTTTTGTGTCACCACCTGCGACACCAGAATTGCATCGGCCTGCTCCGTCACGGCTCGACGCAGCAAGGCTTCACACGAAACCTGCGCACCAAGATTGAGGGCGCGAAAAGCGGGGAAGCGCTCTAAGCCATAATTTCCCGCAAAACCCTTGGCGTTAAAGATCGCGTCTATGCCAACGGTGTGTGCGTCACTCTCTATCGCCGCCCCCACAACGGTGACACGCCGCCCTACGTGCTGCTCTATTAGCTCATTCACCTCGTGAAAGTCGAGTTCAGTGTGAGCCAATTCATCGACCAGAATCGTGGTCGGGTCAATAATATGGGAGCAGGCACCGTAAATCACAAAAAAGGTGAATTTGGGATCAATGCTTTCAGCGTGGGCGATTAGCGGATTGCTGATACCCATGAGCAAGGCATAGCGGCGTGCCACCTCGCGAGCATGGTGGCCATTGGGAAGAGGCAACGTAAAAGAAAGCTGTACCATTCCATCATTGGCGGTATCGCCATACGGTCGCATTTGCATTGTCTGTTATTTCCCTGCTTTCTTTTCTCGATGAATAGAGAAGGAATATCTCCCTATAAGATACCACCCACTGCTTATGCTTGCTATTCCCACTACTTCCATCTGTGCTGCCTCTAAACGCATGAGATGAAAGTTAGTTTCAGAACCGTATATCATGTGGGAACTATTACGGGGTATGTATCGTCCTCTCTGTAGAAGAGATAGTAAGCTTCTTATCCATATACAAAGCGTTTACTTCTGATCTTTGTCTATATGTCATCCGCTTGTTCATACTAGCGGACATAGTATGCTCAATTCATTTGATATGAACATGACTACACAAAGGGGTTTCTCTATGATACGTCCTCGCCATCTCGCGCACGGGGCATCTTCCCGTAAATGGTCCATACTACTACTAAGCGGCACGCTTCTCCTCCTCACGCTTCTCGTTTCAGCTTGTGGCGGTGGAGCAGGCTCAGGCACAACAAGTTCAGGGGCAGTACATGCACCCGCATCGGGACAAGACAACGGGGCCTCTGCACCTGGTGCCACTGGTTCATCGGGGTCAGGCAGCAGTTCGGGCAAATCTTCGGGCAGTTCGCCAACGATCATCACACAATACCTGATCAAATCGTTGAAGGTCGGCATGGATGTCAAGGACACGACGAAGGCCGTCGATGAGATCCAGACATGGATTAACAGCACGGACCCACGTGCGACCTCCGCTGGCATCGATTATCAGCAAACGGGCGATAATCTCTATAACATCTCCATCTCGTTCTCGGTGCAGGCGACGCTTTACCCGCAGATTCAGCGTTACCTGCGCGACTATGGCGCGCAGCACGGTGGTCATTTGCTCACCTTTTCAGAGACGGTACAGGATGTCACGAACGACTTTGTAGACACACAATCGCGCCTGACCAACCTGCGCTCCGAGCAGACACGCCTGCTTACTCTGCTGAGCCACGCCCAGGCATTGGGTGACATCATCGCCATTCAGGACAGGTTGACCGATGTCGAGGGGCAAATCGAGAATATTGAGGCACATCTTAAAGCCCTCAATGACCAAGTAGCGTTCTACACCGTCTCGATCACACTCCAACCAGTCTCACTTGCCACTCCTCCACCTACAACGGGCAATTGGAATATTGGGCAGGTCTTCCGTGACGCCTTTGCCTCATCCTTGGTCTTCGCACAGGCTCTGGCCGCCTTCCTGATCTGGTTGCTCGCCTACAGCCTCTATATCATTCCGGTAGCCTTACTGGTATGGTACCTGTGGCGACGATATGTACGCTCACAACAGGTATCGGCCACCCCACATTCATCGACACCTCCTACCCCTACGCCGCCAACACCAGCCACACCCGCCAGCGTGTAAGAACATAGCAATGGCTGGGCGGGTGAGGTGGGTGACGCTCATGAGCGTCACCCACCTCACCCGCCCAGCCATTGCTATGTTCTTACACGCTGGCGGGTGTGGCTGGTGTTGGCGGCGTAGGGGTAGGAGGTGTCGATGAATGTGGGGTGGCCGATACCTGTTGTGAGCGTACATATCGTCGCCACAGGTACCATACCAGTAAGGCTACCGGAATGATATAGAGGCTGTAGGCGAGCAACCAGATCAGGAAGGCGGCCAGAGCCTGTGCGAAGACCAAGGATGAGGCAAAGGCGTCACGGAAGACCTGCCCAATATTCCAATTGCCCGTTGTAGGTGGAGGAGTGGCAAGTGAGACTGGTTGGAGTGTGATCGAGACGGTGTAGAACGCTACTTGGTCATTGAGGGCTTTAAGATGTGCCTCAATATTCTCGATTTGCCCCTCGACATCGGTCAACCTGTCCTGAATGGCGATGATGTCACCCAATGCCTGGGCGTGGCTCAGCAGAGTAAGCAGGCGTGTCTGCTCGGAGCGCAGGTTGGTCAGGCGCGATTGTGTGTCTACAAAGTCGTTCGTGACATCCTGTACCGTCTCTGAAAAGGTGAGCAAATGACCACCGTGCTGCGCGCCATAGTCGCGCAGGTAACGCTGAATCTGCGGGTAAAGCGTCGCCTGCACCGAGAACGAGATGGAGATGTTATAGAGATTATCGCCCGTTTGCTGATAATCGATGCCAGCGGAGGTCGCACGTGGGTCCGTGCTGTTAATCCATGTCTGGATCTCATCGACGGCCTTCGTCGTGTCCTTGACATCCATGCCGACCTTCAACGATTTGATCAGGTATTGTGTGATGATCGTTGGCGAACTGCCCGAAGATTTGCCCGAACTGCTGCCTGACCCCGATGAACCAGTGGCACCAGGTGCAGAGGCCCCGTTGTCTTGTCCCGATGCGGGTGCATGTACTGCCCCTGAACTTGTTGTGCCTGAGCCTGCTCCACCGCCACAAGCTGAAACGAGAAGCGTGAGGAGGAGAAGCGTGCCGCTTAGTAGTAGTATGGACCATTTACGGGAAGATGCCCCGTGCGCGAGATGGCGAGGACGTATCATAGAGAAACCCCTTTGTGTAGTCATGTTCATATCAAATGAATTGAGCATACTATGTCCGCTAGTATGAACAAGCGGATGACATATAGACAAAGATCAGAAGTAAACGCTTTGTATATGGATAAGAAGCTTACTATCTCTTCTACAGAGAGGACGATACATACCCCGTAATAGTTCCCACATGATATACGGTTCTGAAACTAACTTTCATCTCATGCGTTTAGAGGCAGCACAGATGGAAGTAGTGGGAATAGCAAGCATAAGCAGTGGGTGGTATCTTATAGGGAGATATTCCTTCTCTATTCATCGAGAAAAGAAAGCAGGGAAATAACAGACAATGCAAATGCGACCGTATGGCGATACCGCCAATGATGGAATGGTACAGCTTTCTTTTACGTTGCCTCTTCCCAATGGCCACCATGCTCGCGAGGTGGCACGCCGCTATGCCTTGCTCATGGGTATCAGCAATCCGCTAATCGCCCACGCTGAAAGCATTGATCCCAAATTCACCTTTTTTGTGATTTACGGTGCCTGCTCCCATATTATTGACCCGACCACGATTCTGGTCGATGAATTGGCTCACACTGAACTCGACTTTCACGAGGTGAATGAGCTAATAGAGCAGCACGTAGGGCGGCGTGTCACCGTTGTGGGGGCGGCGATAGAGAGTGACGCACACACCGTTGGCATAGACGCGATCTTTAACGCCAAGGGTTTTGCGGGAAATTATGGCTTAGAGCGCTTCCCCGCTTTTCGCGCCCTCAATCTTGGTGCGCAGGTTTCGTGTGAAGCCTTGCTGCGTCGAGCCGTGACGGAGCAGGCCGATGCAATTCTGGTGTCGCAGGTGGTGACACAAAAGAATGTCCATATCCACAATTTGACCAAATTGATCGAACTGGCCGAGGCGGAGGGCGTGCGCGAAAAGGCCCTCTTTATTGTTGGTGGGCCACGCATCTCGCACTCCTTCGCGAAAGAGCTTGGCTATGACGCTGGCTTTGGTCCCGGCAGCACGGCCCTCACCGTCGCCAGCTATATTGCCCAAGAACTGGTAGCACGCAAAGCGTAGCGGCGTGCTATTTTGCTATCTTTCACGGCACAAATGCCTCAAATACGGGAACGTCATTGCGTGTTAGCAGTGCGAATGCGGTGCGTATGATGCGTGTTTGTAGTTCACTATCGTTTGGTTCACCGAGTGGATGACCAAGTGGATAGGGAACGAAAAGTGCTCGTGGCGGCTTGATCTTCTCTGTGATCTCGCGTAGCAGCGAAATTGAGACTGTAGTGATGCTCGCATACTCGATGGCGCGTTGAATCAGTCCCACGGACTGATTGCACATGGGTCAGACAGGCGTAAGCAACGCCACGTCGACGCCATCCGCGACCATGCGATGTGCGACCTCTGGCGCGCTTTCCTGTGTCAAGTGCCGTGGCCCCACAATCGATCCCATAAAGCTATAATGATGCGGTGCCACTGAGCCAATTTCTCCGCGCTCCTGCATCTCTCGTAAACGGTCAATTGGCAACACCAGGTTACGGTCGCGCAGAATACCTGTCTGATCAAAGGACCAGCTCCTATGATTCATCTCTAATAACTGCGGTGAAATGTCACCAGGAAATTCGCGAAACGAACTATCGCCCATTTTGTTGTTCGTGTCAAAGGGCGGCTGGTCAGCGAGGCTTAAGCCAGACGTTGTCACCAGTGCCACACGACAGGCGGCGAGAGGCTTCTTCAGCGGTGTTACCGCATGTGAAACAGGGTCTTCTGGGCGCGGGCCATACTTGTTAAAAGGATAGCTTTTCAGAAAGAGCCGTTCAATAATCTCAATATCTTCAAACCTTGCCACGATAGTCTAGATACTCCTACTCCTGATATAATGCCATTGGAATACTATTTGCTGCGTGCTTGATTGTATCATAAATTTCCGTTATCGAAAAAATTGTTGGAGCTTCTATAATGTGCAAGCGACGAAGGCATGCTCTATCATGCTTTATGGATATTTCTCATGCTCTATTGATGGTATGTTGTATTCTTGTTCTGCTGCTCTTTTCCGCATGTTCAACTTCTCCCTCTCCTCTATCGGGTGTGTCGTCAAAAAATACTACTCCTCTTGCCGTGACACATCCATCTGCACCCAAACCTGATGCGAATGACAGCCCGACAGAGGCAAGGAAACGAGCACAACTGGCAAAGGTGCAACTGCTACTGCAAGGTATGTCACTGGATCAGAAGCTTGGGCAACTGATCCTGGTGGAATATCTAGGCAATAGTTATCAGGACAGCGGCTTGCAATACATGATTGCCCAGCAATATGTGGGCGGCTTCATGTATCAGCAGAGCAATCATAATTTTGATGGGCCATACACTGACGCCGCTAACGTCAACACGTTCTCTCAACAGGCCATGAAGGACGCGCACATTCCCTTGCTGGTTGCGACCGACCAGGAAGGCGGCTTGGTGAATCGCTTGTATGAGTTTCATGGCCCCTTGCCATCAGCAGAGGACATGGCGGCTACGGGCAATCCGCAAACAGCGTTAGACCAAGGGACGCAGGCAGCGAAGTGGATGTTAGCGTTAGGCATCAATGCCGACCTTGCCCCTGTCGTTGATGTCCATACCGTTGATCCCGCCGTGTTGGAGTCACGCATGTTTGGCCGCGACCCGCAAACCGTGGCCACCTACGCAGGTGCCTATCTGAACGGCTTACAGCAAAATATGGTGATTGGTTGCCTCAAGCATTTCCCTGGTTTAGGTGCTATTTCTTCCGATCCACACGCGGGCCTACCCACCGTGAATCGTAGCAAAGCCGATCTTGAGAAGATTGATCTCGCCCCCTACAAGCTCATGATTCAGCAAGACCAGCCAGCCATGATTATGGCAACTGATGTGCTGATGCCCGCGCTCGATCCCAATCTGCCAGCGGAGTTATCTCCCCAAACGATTGGTTTGCTGCGCAGCGAATTAGGCTACGATGGCGTTGTCATCACGGATGGCCTGTACATGGGTGGCATCAGTCAACGCTGGTCGCTCAGTGAAGCTGCGGTGCTTTCTATTATTGCGGGCGACGATATCGTGGAGGGCCCATACACACCAGCGCAAGTAGCCGCCGTGGTCGCTGCCTTGAAACTGGCCATGCAGCAAGGCCGCTTATCTCAGGCACGTGTCGATCAAGCTGTACAGCGTATTCTGCTCATGAAAATGCAGTACAACATCATCCAGTAACGAGCTAGAAAAAGGTGGTTGTTATGCAAGAATTACAAGAAACACACGAATTTCAAGCTTTCCTTTTCGCTTGTACGCAAGAGGGTTGCCCACTTTGTCGTTTGGTAGAAGAACGAGTGCAGCGTTACCTGGATGGATGGGCCTATGAGTTATTCACGGATGTTGAAATCCGTGAAGAATTACGTCACTCACAAGGCTTCTGCCACCAACATACCTGGCAACTTGCCCGTCTCGGTGCTGCACTCCCACTCGCGCAAACGTATCAGATTGTGCTCTCTGACCTGATGGATCAACTGCAAGCAAATGCTGATGAGCATTCTCGCCCTACATCCAATAGTTGGTTCAAGCGTCTCTTGGTGTCACGTGGGAAGCCTGCATCTTGCCCCGCCTGTCGAATCCGCGATCAAGCTATTGTGCAAGCGGTGTACACCTTGCGCAAAGCTTTGCTTCATCCAACTGGATATGATCACATTGCCGCTTCACAAGGGTTATGTCTGCCCCATTTTCGCCTTGCCTGCACGTCCAAGCCACAAGAGCATGCGGAGCAATGGCTCCCTTTGTTGCGTCAAGCACAACTAGGCTGTCTACAGCGGCTGGATGAGCAGCTTAGCGAATTGATTCGTAAGCACGATTATCGCTTCAAAGAAGAGGAGCATGGCGACGAGATGGTCTCGTGGAAACGAGCCGCAGGACTCGTCGCCGGAGAGGAATATCCTCTCGAGTAGGTTTAGGCCATACAAAAGGGGACACTCGGCGCATTGCTCACAGCAGCAATGCGCCGAGTGTCCCCTTTTGTATGGCTCTCTAGATTTTGTTATACTAACCTGTTGTTATGTACCTACCAACCCCAGCGTGCAACGCGGGCGTAGAGGTATTGTCTCCCCCACTGAATGGCCGCGCTCTCATCACCAGGGAAGGCCAGATCGATATGGCTATAGGTGATCGCGCCACCAGTATCCTCAGCAATGCACTGGCGATTGAAGGAACCATCACGGTTATAGATGTTAATCAGCGTGCCGAAAGGGAATTGACTTGTATAGACGGCACAGGCACCCCAATGCGTCCACTTGCCGTCAGCCATAGGACCTTGCAGCGCATACGCCGTCACATTCACCGGAATCATCGCGCCGGATGCCGATGATGGTGTTGGTTGTTGTGGGGGAGCCGTTGGGACTATTGGAGCCGTAGGTGCTGCACTTGGCGTTCTCACAACAGAAATCGGTTGTGGCTGTATGCTTGCTGGCGTGCCCTTCTTTGTAGTCACAGGTGTATGAGTAGGTATGAACTTCCGATTATTAGCAAGGTCATCTACACCTGAGATTGACTGCATATCCGTATGTGTGTTTGCCCCATTTGTTACTTGCGCGCTAGAAAGGGCGAGGGGCATTGAGGCGGACGAAAAATTGTGTGTGTAGGCGACGCTTGTAAGCAATGTAGTTGCTACAATGGCAATCGCTCCTGTTGCGGAAAGCACTAAAAGACGTTGTTGAGCGGGTTTCAAAGTGTTGGATACATGGTTTCGGCGTAAAAGACGACGAAAAAAGGACATCATACCTCCTGTTAATTGTTCTTAACATACTTCTCTGGTTGCATGGCGCAAAAAAGCCCCTATACAAAAGCTCTTATTACTGAAGAACCCGTGTGTTGCTGATGATAAAGAGGGGAAAGCCTCTAGAGGGAGCCAATTTCGGTTGTAAGAACGCCATGTCTGTTTTTCATTTTTTGATACAAGAAGGAGTATACTTGTTTATATTGACATATGCAAATGAATGTAACATTGCTAGGACGATAGTACTGTATCGTGTATCTTCGATCTTGTTACGTCTAAGAAAACAGGCATTCGCATTCTCAGTGGTGGTAAGTATATAATGGAACGGCGTTTGCTGAATATGCAGGTCAATGTTGACCATGGCTCTTCGTCGAGAGGGCCTGTCTTTTCTATAAAGTAAAAAGGAAGAACACCATGCCAGAAGCTGTTATTGTTGCCACCGCTCGTAGCCCAATTGGACGCGCTATGAAGGGGTCATTAGTTGAGTGTAGGCCCGATGAACTCGCAGCGGCTATTGTCAGGGCGGCCCTTGCCAAGGTGCCACAACTCGATCCCAGTACCGTGCAAGACTTGATGCTAGGCTGTGGCGAGCCTGCGGGTGAGTCTGGCTTTAATATGGCAAGAGTTGTGGCTATTCTGGCGGGCATGCCAGATGTGCCGGGTGTAACCGTCAATCGCTATTGTTCCTCCTCGTTGCAGACGATTCGCATGGCCTTTCATGCCATCAAAGCTGGTGAGGGTGATGTCTTTATAGCGGCAGGCGTTGAGACTGTAAGCCGCTTTACAAACGGCATGGCCGATATTGGCCCCCATAATAGCATCTTTGCTGAGGCCGAGGCGCGCACCAAAGAGGATGCTCAAGGTGCTACCTTGTGGCAACCACCAACTGGTTTGCCTGATATCTACATTTCAATGGGGCAGACCGCCGAAAATGTGCGTCTGGCCGAGAACGTGTCGCGCCGTGAGATGGACGAGTTCGCCGCCCTTTCGCAGCAGCGAGCCGTACAATCGCAGCAGAACGGCTTCTTTCAGCGTGAGATTACGCCCATTACCACACCAAGTGGGAAGGTGGTAAGTAAAGATGATGGCCCACGTGCTGGCACCACAGCGGAGAAACTCGCCACCTTGCAGCCTGTCTTCCGCCCCAACGGCGAAGTAACTGCTGGCAACTCCTGTCCACTCAATGACGGTGCCGCCGCGGTGATCATCATGAGCGAGAGCAAGGCGCGTGAACTGGGCCTCACACCTTTAGCGCGCATCATCGCTAGTGGTGTTTCCGGTTTGAACCCTGAGATCATGGGTTTAGGGCCGATAGAAGCCTGTCGGCAGGCTCTCAAGCGTGCTAACAAGACGATTGATGATATTGATCTGGTTGAGATTAATGAAGCGTTCGCCGCGCAGGTGATTCCTTCAGCGAAGCACCTGGGCATTCCCTGGGATAAGCTCAACGTCAATGGCGGCGCGATCGCCCTCGGTCATCCATATGGCATGACAGGTGCGCGTATCATGACCACGCTCATCAACGGTTTGCAAACGGCAGATAAAACATTCGGCATGGAGTCGATGTGTGTTGGCGGCGGCCAAGGCATGGCCATGATTATCGAACGCCTCAGCTAGTGACTTAAAAAGAGGCTAGCAAAGGAGCATTGATTCATGTCGCAAATACTGTCAAAGACGCAGGATTATGGGCTGTATATCGGCGGAAAATATGTACAGCCAGATGGTGCCTCACGTTTGCCCGTGAGCAATCCCGCTACAGGTGAGACGTGGGCTACCATTGTGAGTGCAAGGGCGCAAGACGTGGATGACGCGGTGCGGGCTGCGAAAACAGCCTTCGATACAACATGGTCAAAGACATCACCCGCTACCCGCATGCGCCTCCTGCACCGTCTGGCCGATGTGATCGAGTCGCGGGCACGTGAACTGGCGGAGCTTGAGGTGCAAGACAATGGGAAACTGCTCCGCGAGATGTACACCCAGCTCAAGGCCATCCCCGGTTGGTACCGTTATTATGCTGGCTTGGCAGACAAAATCCAAGGTGACACCATTCCACACGAAAAAGCTAGTCTCTTCAACTATACCGTGCGCGAGCCTTATGGTGTCGTTGCCTGTATCACCCCCTGGAACTCGCCGCTGCTGCTCGGCACATTTACCCTTGCCCCAGCTCTTGCCGCTGGCAATACGGTTGTCGTGAAGCCGAGCGAACATGCCTCGGTCTCTACCTTAGAGTTTGCGCGTTGCTTTGAGGAGGCTGGCTTCCCTCCTGGCGTCTTCAATGTCGTAACGGGTCTGGGTTTGCCTGCTGGTGATACGCTGGCACGCCATAAAAGTGTTGGTGTCGTAGTTTTCACGGGTAGCGGTCCGGCTGGTGCCAGTGTCGCTGCCGCCGCTGTGGGGCACTACGCCGAGATTGTGCTTGAACTGGGTGGCAAGTCGCCCAATATTCTTTTTGAGGATGCCCCTCTGGATGCCGCCGTTGCTGGCATTCTGTCAGGTATCTTTGCTGCCTCTGGTCAGACGTGTATTGCAGGTTCGCGTGCATTGGTGCAACGGCCCATCTATAACGAGGTGTTGCGACGCTTGGAAGAACGCGTGCGCCAAATTCGTATTGGCGATCCTTTGCTGGACGAGACGGAGATGGGTCCCATCGCCAACGAGTCACAGTATCGTAAGGTTCTCTCCTACTTTGACGTGGCAAAGGCAGATGGGGCACGTGTCGTCACGGGTGCCCAGAAGTCAAGCAGCGCGGAGCTACAAAATGGCCTGTTTGTCGAGCCTACCATTCTCGCTGATGTGCGCAATGACATGCGTATCGCACGTGAAGAGGTGTTTGGTCCGGTGCTGGCCCTCATCCCGTTTGATCACGACGATGAAGCCATCGCCCTCGCTAACGATACCGAGTATGGCTTGGCCGCGGGTATATGGACCACGAGCCTGACACGGGCACACAAGGTAGCGCGTCAACTGCAAGCTGGCACCGTCTGGATCAACACCTACCGCTTCCTTTCGCCCACCATGCCCTTCGGTGGCTACAAGTCTAGCGGCTTGGGTCGTGAGAACGGCATTGAGGCGATGAAAGAGTTTACCCAGGTCAAGAGTGTCTGGATCGAAACAGAGCCAGTTGCGGGCGATCCTTTTTCAATCAAGCTCTAAATAGTCTTTGATTGCGTCACTAGATTCTTGTCCTTACATGAGCTTGGAAAAAATACAAAGTAATGTCCATTTACCTGCCTCCTTTTGCCTAAAAATGATACACGAAGAGGAAAAATGCATGACAGATGCTCCAACTTCACCAGAGCCACAGGATAGCAGCCATACGAAACGACCACTGGAAGGGCTACGTGTCCTCGAACTGGGAAGCCTGATCGCTGGACCGTTTGCCACCAGATTGATGGCCGAGTTCGGAGCAGAGGTCATTAAGATTGAAACTCCACGCGAGGGCGACCCGCTGCGGACGTGGCGTTATGTTGACAAACACACTGGCACATCGCTATGGTGGTCACTGCAATCGCGTAACAAAAAGCTCATCACCCTCAATCTCAAGCCACCCTCAGGTCTTGCCTTGGCGAAACGCCTGCTCGCGGAGTGCGATATTCTCGTCGAGAATTTTCGCCCTGGCACGCTTGAGAAGCTCGGTCTGGGGCCACAGGTACTTCAGGAAGTGAACCCTGGTCTGATCGTTGTGCGTGTCTCAGGCTTCGGCCAGACGGGACCCTCGCGTGACCAACCCGGTTTTGGCAGCGTGGGTGAGTCCATGGGTGGTATCCGCTATATCACGGGTGAACCCGACCAAACGCCCGTGCGCCCTAACATCAGCTTCGGTGATTCGCTAGCTGCCCTCTACGCCGTGATCGGTGCTCTGATGGCACTGCGCGCTCGTGATCTTCAAGGCATCCAGGGGAAGGGTCAGGTGGTTGATGTGGCCCTCTATGAGGCGGTGTTCAGCCTGCTGGAATCGACCTTGCCAGAGTATAGCGTTGCGGGCATTATCCGCGAACGTGCTGGCACCTCTCTGCCCGGCATTGCTCCGAGCAACACCTATCGTTCATGCGATCATTCATATATTGTGATTGGTGGCAACAGTGACACAGTTTTCAAGCGTCTGATGCGCGTGATCGGTCAACCAGAGTTGGCAGAGAGTCCACGCTATCGCACAAACAAAGAGCGCGCAGAACACGCCGCAGAACTTGATACACTCATAGATGCTTGGACGCGGCAATACCCCTTGCACGAGATATTACGCTGTCTTGAAGAGGCACAGATACCAGCTGGTCCCATCTATTCAATTGCTGACATCGTGAAAGACGAGCAGTATCAACAGCGCGAGATGATCTTGTCGGCAGAGATCGAGGGTGTTGGCACCGTCGCCATGCCCGGCCTTGTACCGAAACTTGCGCAGACGCCGGGGGGCATCGACTGGTATGGTGGTGCCATTGGCATGCATAATCAGGAAGTCTATGGTGAGCTACTCGGCCTTTCGGCTGAGGAGATAGCGCAGCTGACCGAACAAGGAGTCATCTAATGCAGGTACCAAATATTGTCGAGATTGTCGAGGTGGGGCCGCGTGATGGCTTGCAGAACGAAGCGGTGATCGTCCCGACAGAGAAAAGCTGGCCCCTAAGGATGGGGTTTTCCATGATTACCAGTGCATAAGCTATTTTATGTATGCGATGTAGTACAATATGTGAAGTTACAATGTTGTACTTCCGTATCGCTTTGGAGGAAATAGTATGCCACGCGCTATAGACTTTCATGTTCATCTCCCCACGACTGAGTTCATGCAAGTGACATTGGGTCCCTATGCGAAGGCTGCAGAGCGTTTCTTTCGTACAGAGGTAAAGCTCAAAGACATGGAGCAGATTGCAGCTGACTACGCGGAACTCGATATGATCGGCGTGCTGCTGGCGTGGGATGCGGAAACGGCGACGGGGCTTCCTCCGCTGGGAAATGATTATGTGGCAGCCATCGTCAATCGCTATCCACAGCAGTTCATTGGTTTTGCCAGTGTGGACCCGCATAAGGGAAAGTGGGCCGTCAAAGAGATTGAACGCGCTGTCAAGGAGCTGGGACTAGCCGGAGCAAAGTTCCATCCAGGCGTACAAGCCTTCTATCCAAACGATCCCACTTTTTATCCTTTGATGGAGAAAATTCAAGAGTTGGGGATACCCGCGCTTTTCCATACAGGCACGAACGGTTTGGGGGCTGGCACTCCTGGTGGGATGGGTATTAAACTCGATCATACCCGGCCAATTTACCTTGATTCGTTGGCCGCAGACTTTCCAGGCTTGACAATTATTGGTGCCCATCCTTCATGGCCGTGGCATGAAGAGATGATCGCCGCTATGCAGCATAAAACCAATCTGTACAATGATCTCTCTGGTTGGTCACCCCGTTACATTCCTGAAGCACTGCTACGTGAGGCCGCGACACGTTTGCAAGACCGTTTCTTGTTTGGCTCCGATTATCCCTTTATTACGCCGCAACGCTGGATGAAGGATTTTGAGTCAGTAAAGATCGAATTCAAGCCCGAGGTGCGTGCAAAACTGATGTGGCGCAATGGGCAGAAATTGTTAGCTCACACCCCCATTGCCCACATGAATTTCTCATCCGAGTAGCCTTCTTGGGGGTGTTTGGGCGTTTTCATTGACACAGGCATGAGTGGGTTCCTATACTACTTACAGCAATCATTCGCTGAGGGCGTATGACTACGCAAGAAGAGGTAAAACCCACATGTCTTTTACGCAAGATGAATTGCAAGCTCTCCATAGTATCATGGAGCAACACTTATCCTCACATCGTCGTGAGTTAGAACGTAGTCTCGACCAACGGATGAATGGGTTGCGCCGCGATTTTGAGCAACGCATGCTTTCTACTCAGCAAGACATGGCGCGACTGTTCGCGCAACGCCTCACGGATCAGCAGACGAAACTGGCGAATACCCTGAACTACCGCTTAGACACGCAGCAAAATCGCTTGCTTGATGAGGTCACCCGTAATGTTGCGCAGAACCAACAGCAGCAACAGCAACACTTTGAGTCGTTTGTAGAAAATGTGCTTGCGGCACAGCTATTGGCGATGGAGCAACTCCTACAACAGCATCTTCCCTTTGCCTCCGATGATGTCCTTGCGGCTAATGATACCATGCAAGCACCATATGACGATGAGCAACCGCAAAATATGGCGGATATAGAAGTGCAAACCGACATCTCTTGGGAAGATTTAGCAGAGGTGATGGGGAAAGCCCTGGATGATCGTTTATCTCTGCTCAATGAGTCGCTGCAAGGTGCCATCAGGACTATAGAACAACACCTCTCCGTTCGCCTCTATGAGCTGCGTGAGGAAGTGTTACGCAGACAAGCGCAGGTATATAATGGAACACTGAACAATGCGCAAGATGTGTTGTTAAGCATTGAAGATCTTGAGCGCGTAATAGAGTCGATGCAGGTTGCCATGACCTCTAATCATGCCCTCCTCTCTCGTCGCATCTCTAATCATCAGCAGTTGCCACCAGAGAAGGCACATCCATCTGCCCCGAACGCGGAAAGCCTCTCTTCTGCCAGCACCGCCTCGTTCCACACCGAGGAAGGCCGCATCAAAGAGTAATGGTGCTCAGTATTTCCGAGTGCGCATTACATTTTGTATATGAGCATGGCGATTGCTCCTTACTCATCCTGCCAACGATGCTATCGCATCTAGCTTCGCTCAGGCAGGATGCAAGGAAGCCTTGGGTCGCCATACACCTATTCTTTCCGATTGACTTCCACAATAGCACTATGATATAGTATTCACGCACTCCTTTGTGTTGGGAGTGTGTTTTGTCATGTCTGAACGTGTCTCTTGTGTTGTGTGACAAAGTAGAGAACCAGTATCCCCTGTCGTACGGATACTGGGTTTTTGTGTTGTCCGTTGCACTACCTCGTCGTTATGGTAGCGATACTATGTTGTTCCTCTGTCACCGTACTTTTCCTATTTGCTTGCTCGTGTGTAATTTCATCTCTATAACACTGTCTTCTGAAAGGAATAAATTACTATGTCTTTCATGATTGAGGCCGAGCTGTTAGGTAAGTCGTTTCGCGTCGCACGGCGCCGACCAGGGATAGTGGGTGGGTTACGCAGCATTGTAAATCCAGATATACGCACAGTAGAGGCCGTACGCGATCTTTCATTGCGGGTCGAGCGCGGCGAGATGATGAGTCTGGTGGGGCCAAATGGTGCAGGGAAAAGCACCACTATTAAAATGCTGACGGGTATTCTAGTTCCTACTCATGGCACGGTGCGTGTGGCTGGTTTCGTGCCAATGCAGCAGCGGCGCGAATTAGCGGCGCGTATCGGCGTGGTGTTTGGTCAACGCACACAACTGTGGTGGGACTTACCACTAATTGACTCATTGCAGTTGTTACGCCACCTTTACCGCGTACCGGAGGAGCGTCACCGCCACAACCTGGCACGCTTACGTAAGATGCTCGATCTCGATGAGTTCATCGATACACCTGTGCGCCAACTCTCGCTTGGTCAGCGTATGCGTGGCGATCTTGCGGCTGCCCTCTTGCATGAGCCGGAACTGCTCTACCTCGATGAGCCGACAATCGGTCTGGATGTCGTCGCGAAAGCGCGTATTCGCGAGTTTTTGCTCTCCATCAATGCCGAGCAGGGCGTGACGGTGTTGCTGACAACGCATGATATGGATGATGTTGAGACTTTGTGTCCGCGCATGGTCATTATCGACCACGGCCAAAAGCTCTACGATGGTACGGTGAGCAACATTCGCGAACGCTTCGGTGGTGAGCGCACGCTGATTGCTGTGCTTGATCCAGCTGAGTTGCCACGCTTGGCACGCGCTACCCAGCAGTCGGAGCAGTTTGTGCTTGCCGACCTGCCAACTGGTGTGCGTCTGGTGCGCAATGAGGGGCCGCGTTTCTGGCTAGGTTTTGGGCGTGATAGTATTCCCGCGCACGAACTTGTCGCTCTGCTGGGTGCCCGCTATCGCTTGCGCGATGTCACCTTTCAGGAGCCTGAGATAGAGGATGTCATCCGTCGCATCTACGAAGAAGGACTGTTACTGCGCGAACTAGAAACTCCATCCCTCGAAAAGTAGAGTCAGTCCTATCTGAAGGCCACTCAGAAAGAGGGGTGCAGGGGATGCAGTCCCTTGCCGGAGCGCGAGGTGTCCTCGCAACACCACCTCCCAACAAGTGGTCCGTAGGCCAGCAGAAGAGTTATGAGCGGATTTCAGGTCCTATGGCTTGCACTGCGGCCATATATTTGGTATGCTAGTAAGGAAGATTGAAAGAGAAGATTTGTCTTCAAAAATAGTCTAAATATTCTTTAGAGGAGAGCAGAAGCTTATGGATAGTTCTCTTCAAAGTGCTAATCTCACCGCAGAGGAAACACAAGGATCGCTAGAGCATAAGGATACAGCACATGGCCAGGGTGAAGAGCCTCATATCCATCTGCCAAATCCTAGCTTGTGGCCACTTATTTTAAGTGTTGCTGTCATTCTGGCGATTACTGGTCTGTTGTTCATCCCTGCTAATCCCTGGTTAACCATCATCGCGGCTCCGTTTGTCGTCGTTGGTATCCTGGGGTGGGCACTGGAAGATCCGATGGCGCCGATGAAGGGGCACTTTGATATCGTTTCTACTGGTGCTTCAGCGCGATTTCAAATTGGTCAAGAAGTTATTGATAAAGATGGTGTTTATCTGGGCAAAGTGCAGGCCCGCTTTGGGGATAATTATATTCTAGTTGAACACGGCGGTTTGCTCGTCAAAACATACTATGTTCCACAAAGCCTCGCCAGAAGCAATATTCAAAAGAATGCTGTTCTTCTCCTGGTAAGCGAAGATGAACTGGTAAGCAAGGGGCTCACCACCGTTCCCGATGATCTCTATGACGATGCGCCAGAATTTGGTGCGCCACTCACAACCGGCGTTGCGCAATTCGCGAGTGGCCCACTATCACCCGCGGAAACTGGTCACTATAACTATGGTCCCAATTTCCCTGGTATCAATACCGATGCGAGTGGCTCCTATCATCGTGATGAAGTGCGCCCAATTCCGCAAAAGTATGTGGGAGAGCGTCGCAAGTCATATGCAACGAGGCGCACTCTTCCTAAGAGGGCGACCAATCCAGAATAAGCAAGCCCCCGCTCAAAGCACAAAAAAGAGGAACCATCAAATCGTTCCTCTTTTTTGTGCTTTGAGCGGATACTGTAATGCTAATACTCGTAGAAGCCCTTGCCGCTCTTCCTCCCCAACATCCCTGAAATGACCATTCGTCTGAGGAGTGGCGGTGGAGCGTACAGCGGGTCTTTGTACTCCTCGTAAATCGCCTCTGCTGCCCACAGCGTGGTATCAAGGCCGACATAATCCAACAGGGTAAACGGTCCCATCGGATAGCCGCAGCCGAGTTTCATGGCGGTGTCGATATCATCGCGAGACGCCTGCCCATTCTCCAGCATGCGTATCGCCGCTATTAAATAAGGAATTAACAAGAAGTTAACGATGAAACCCGCGGTATCCTTTGCTAACACGGGCTTTTTCCCGAGGGAAAGGGCGAACTGCCGCACAGTTTCAATCGTGTCTTCCGACGTGGCAATGGTTTGAATAATCTCGACCAGTTGCATCACAGGTGCGGGGTTGAAGAAGTGTAAGCCACACACTTTGTCGGGACGTTTCGTGACCGCTCCCATTTGTGTGACATTCAACGATGACGTGTTGCTGATAATCAATGCCCCTGATTTAAGGACGCGATCAAGCGTTGGGAAGAGTCGTAACTTCTCTTCCATATTCTCGATGACTGCCTCTATGACCAGATCGCAGTCGGCAAAATCTTGCATGTTCAACGTGCCGTGCAAACGCGCTTTATTTTCAGCAACCTGGCTTGTTGTCAGTTTGCCTTTGCTCGCCATCGTGTCCCAGGCACTAGAGATGCGTGCCATACCCCTATCGAGAAACTCTTGCTTCACTTCGCACACAAGCGTCTCATAGCCAGCTTGAGCACAGGTTTGCGCGATGCCGCTTCCCATTAGGCCAGCACCAACGACACCAACCTTTTGTATCGCCATTGAGTTTTGTCCTTTCAAAATGCACTAACTAAAGCGCGGAGAGTTGCTGGTAGAAAACCTTACAACATTTCACCCTTCACACCCATATTGTAGCATACCCTCACATGTTAAAGTCTTCTCGATACTTCACGTATTTGGCTTTACTGCACGGTGGGTTACAGCTGTGATCGTGTGAAATCGAATTTTTTGAGGAGGCTCGACAAAGAAAAACTTGCAGAGAAAGAAGTTGAAGACAGATAGCTGTTTTAAGGATGATATCATTCCGCTCCCTCTTGTGGGGAAATTGGTTCAATGAAGATGGGGCGCAGTTCCCTGATAGCTGTCATACCGCCCGCCGCACTTCCGTGACGGTGTAGTGACACGCGATAGCTCACGCGGTCGGGGCGATAGTAGCGTTCCTGTACATACACGGGGATATTCCCCGTTGTATACGAAATACGCCGGATGAGGAGCAATCCCGTTCCTGAAGCCAATGTCAGCAGCCTGGCTTGCTCAGATGTAGCGGTTGCCGCCGTGATTTGGAACGTGCCAGATTCCACAAGAATGCCGTAGCGCGTCTCAAGAATGTGATAGATGGTCTCAGAGGCAAGGGCGGTTTCGGACACCAGTAAGCCGAAACGTAGAGGAAGCCATGTGGTATCATAGGCGATAGGGCGTTCATTAGCGAGACGCAACCGATCCACACGGACCACTTCCTCGTTCTTGGACAGCGCAAGTGCTTCAGCTACTTCCTGGCTCGCCAACTCGTGCGCCATCGCGAGGACCCGCGAGGAAGGAGCGAGCCCAGCTACTTCCATGTCTTCAACGAAATCGGTGAGTCTCACCAAATCCTGCTCGATGCGCTTTTCGGCAACGTACGTTCCCTTCCCGTGTCGACGTATTACTAATCCCTCTGCCTCTAGTTCATCAAGTGCCTGCCGCACGGTAATACGGCTAATTCCGTACTTCTGGATCAATTCGGACTCTGCTGGAAGTCGATCTCCAGACTGGTACGTACCACGCTCGATCTCCGTGCGGATAATTTGTTTGAGCTGATAATATAATGGAATGGGGCCTGGAAGCAAAGGCTGTGATACCATTGAAATGCCTCACGAAAGTACTTGATATGGCGACATGTTGATATGTGCTCTTTGTTGTAGTATACCCTATCAGGGAGTCGTGAGCAATCTTTCGTGGGAAAACAGTATTCCGCTCTTCCATGCAATACCCGCGTGTCTTTCATTAGACCCTAACTTATTATGTCAACATGTCGTCTTATTAAGATATGTTGACATAATAATTTTTGGTGTTATATAGTGGGAGAAAAGCGTTTTCGCTCTACACAGATGGAGCGCAAGGAAATCGCGATGTTGAGAAGAGAGGATCGAAGACGGTTCTTTTGTATGGTTGAAAATGGGACGTGGGTCGCATGACAGTTACCTTCATTCAGCAACTTCTGGCAGTAGGCTCAGGTGTGATCGTAGGCTTTTCTCTTGGCTTGATCGGCGGTGGTGGGTCCATACTGGCAGTCCCGTTGCTTCTCTATCTCGTAGGCTATCGCGATACCCATGTCGTGATTGGCACGACCGCACTGGCCGTGGCTCTGACGGCATTCGCCAACTTGATTCTGCACTGGCGCGCTGGTAATGTGCGCTGGAAAGCGGCCCTTTCCTTCGCCTTGCCAGGGGCCGTCGGGGCAGCAATAGGGAAGGTCTTTCCTGGCAAACAACTGCTTTTTCTCTTTGCCTTGTTGATGATCGTTGTTGCAATCTCCATGGTGCGTCCGCGCAGAGATACCTCAAGCAGACCAATGCTCTCTGGTTGGCCCCTCCTCATACGGACAGTCCAGTCAGTTTCCTGGTTGGCCTACTCTCAGGTTTTTTCGGAATTGGAGGAGGATTTCTTATTGTTTCTGGACTCATGTTTGCTACAGGCATGCCGCTGTTGAGTGCCGTGGGCAGTTCGCTCGTCTCCGTAGGCACCTTTGGAATGACCACCGCCATCAACCTATGCACTCTCGGGCCTGGTGAACTGGCTAGTCGCGGCGGAATACATTGTCGGCGGTATCGCGGGCGGATTGGTAGGCGCATACCTGGCAACACGTTTGGGGAAACAGAAAAAGATGCTTAAGCAATTTTGATAGACGTTCGAGAACCCCATGAATATAAAAACGGTCATGCAAGAAGAGCAAAGAATATTCCCTTGAGCCAAATACAGCAACGAGTCAGCGAGATACCACATGACCGCAAGGTATTGCTCATCTGCCAGAGTAGTCACAGGAGTATGCAGGCGGCTAGTTTCCTTCAGAAGCAAGGACTAGAACAGATTGTGAATGTAACCGGAGGAACGTCTATCTGGCGTTTACACCAGTTATCGATGGAATAAGGGAAACACTATCCTATGGCAACCGCGCCTTCTTTGCACGCGTACGCTTGAATAAGCCCAACATGGTTCTTAACTTATTATGATAACATGTTGACATAGTAATGACTCCCAACTATACTTACAAAGAAGCATATGCAGACAATGGGAAGGCAATGAAGTCGTACCTACCTGGAAGATACCGCCGCGTCCAGGTGCATGTGTCGCAGGGGGCAAAGCAAGCCTTGAGATACAGAAAGATGGCGGTATGAGGTGCAATGATGCAGATCAAGCAATTCTTTTTAGAAGGACTGGGACACCAATCTTACTTCGTAGCTGATGGAAAAAGCGCGATAGCCGTTGTTGTTGATCCCCGACGCGATGTAGATATCTATCTGCAAGAGGCGAAGCGGGCGCATGCGCGTATCACCCACATCCTGGAGACGCACATCCATAACGATTATGTCACGGGTGCGCGGGAACTCTCTGCTCATACTGGGGCAACGATTGTTGGAAGTGCAGAAGGTCACATCGTTTACGAGCACCAGGCGGTTCGAGATGGTGATACCGTCGCTGCTGGCGAAATGACTTTTCGGGTCATAGCAACGCCTGGTCACACCCCTGAGCATGTGAGTTATGTCCTCTATGAGCCAGAAAGTGCGCAGCCGCATGCCGTTTTCAGTGGTGGCAGCATGCTTGTCGGCAGCGCGGGGCGCACCGACCTGCTCGGTTCCGCAATGACGCTCACCCTGACGCGGCAGCAGTATCACTCGCTGCGCCGCATGCTCGAAACCCTTCCCGGCAACGTTCTCGTCTATCCGACACACGGTGCTGGCTCGTTTTGTACCGCCAGTGCCGTTGCGGACACGCGCAGCAGCACTATTGCTCAAGAACGCGTTATCAGCCCCGCTGCTCAGGCATCGTCCGAGGAGGATTTTGTCCACCGCCAGCTTGCTGGCTACACAGCCTACCCAAACTATTACGCCTACATGCATGACATCAACCAGCATGGACCTCGTATCCTCGGCGATTTCCCTGAACTCGCGGCTCTCTCACCGCAGGTGGTGCAAGCACGTATGCGTGCTGGTATCCCGCTCGTCGATGCGCGTTCACGTGACGCATTTGCGCAAGAACATCTACCCGGCTCGTTGAATGTTGAATTGGATAGCTCATTCAGCACGTACATAGGCTGGATATTACCCTTCAACACACCACTGATGGTGTTGATTGAGGATGAGGAGGGACGACGCGAGGCGGTGGTGCAGCTGATTCGTATCGGCTATGAACAGGCGCAAGGGTACGTTGAGAATGGCATTGCAGGTTGGAAGGCAGCAGCCTTCCCCACGAGCAGTTTCGAGCGTATCGATATCGACACGCTCTATAAACGCTGGTCGCAGCACACGCAGATGGCAATTGTTGATGTACGGCGCGATGACGAGTGGCGCGATGGGCATATCCCTGACTCGTTGCACCTGCACCTTGGCGAACTGCCTCAGCACCTGGATCAGGTTCCACGAAATACTCCTCTTGCAGTTGTCTGTCAGAGTGGTCAACGTGCCGAAATCGCCGCAAGTATGCTCGCGGCAACCGGGCGACAGGTGACTGCCGTGCAAGGCGGTGTCCTGGATTGGACTGAGCGAGGCTTCCCCACTCTCACAGGCGAGGAGGCAACACCGCACGTCTCCGGACATGATCACGCTACGCACACTCATCCATAATAATTGCCTCTCGCCTCAACTATTCAGCAAGACGACTTATTCCCTGAACAAACCTGAAAGGGAAGTTATGTATGACGAAATATGGCTTTGTCATCGACCAGAGGAAATGCATCGGCTGTCATGCCTGCACTGTTGCTTGTAAAGCCGAGCACGACGTGCCAATTGGGGTCAATCGCACCTGGGTGAAGTACATTGAAAAAGGCGAGTTTCCCAACACGCGCCGCTATTTCCTTGTCAACCGCTGCAATCACTGCGACGACGCACCTTGCGTCAAGATTTGTCCCACGAAGGCACTATACAAGCGTGCCGATGGCATCGTGGATTTCGACAACACGCGCTGCATTGGTTGTAAATCCTGTATGCAGGCGTGTCCCTACGATGCCCTCTATATCGACCCGAACAATCACACAGCGGCGAAGTGCAATTACTGCGCTCATCGTACCGAGCAAGGTTTGGAGCCTGCGTGCGTTGTGGTGTGTCCCGAACATGCCATCATTGCCGGAGATATGCACAACCCGAAAACAGAGATTGCGCAGCTCATCGCGCGCGAACCGGTGCGTGTTCGCAAGCCAGAACAAGGAACGAAACCCAATGTCTACTATCTGGGTGCAGATGAGGCCGCGATTAACCCTGAGGCCGCCGTGCAAGAGTTGCCACATATGACGATGTGGAGTACGATGTTACGCCCTCATCATGAAGATGAACGCACCTTTGACCCCAGCCTGTCGCTGCGTACACAGAACAATGCTCATGAAACTCCACCTGCCAGCGTGACCACCGTTGCGCCTTCTCTTAATGGACATGCTGGACGCAAGCCTGTGACGCTCAATCCACTCAAACCCTATCAACCGGCAGGAGACCCCGCGAAAGCGCACGTGGTGTACGACGCACCTAAGAACAGTGCGCCGTGGGGTTGGATGGTTTCGGCTTATCTGGGCACAAAGTCGATTGGAGCGGGTGCTATGGTGGTTGCGGCCTTTGCGCTGGCCCTCTATGGCTTCCATGGCAACCTGAGTGGATCCTTGAACGCCTTGTTGGGTATCGCAGCACCGATCATCGGTGGTCTCTTTATCGCGGCGACCCTCGTGCTCCTCGTTGCAGATCTCAAGCGGCCTGACCGTGCGCTCTTTCTCCTCACCAAAGCCAATCCGACCTCGTGGTTGGTGTGGGGTGGCTATATTCTAGGTATCTTCGGGCTGATCGAGGTGGCTTGGTTTGGCGCAGTTATTTTCGGTCTTTTCGGCCTGTTGCGCATCCTGCTGCTTCCAGCGGCCCTCTTTGGCGCAGCAGCGGCTGGCTATAGCGCGTTCCTCTTTGGACAGGCCGAGGGACGCGATTTCTGGCAAAGTCCACTCTTCCTTCCCATTCTGCTGGTGCAGTCAGTGCTAGCTGGCTCGGCTATGCTTGGCCTCTGCGCCCTGTTTTTGGGCGCGGGCAGCGAGCTGCTCACATTGTTGACCATCACACTTCTGAGTTCGGTTGGAGTTCATCTCCTGCTCATCCTCATGGAAGTCTTTGGTTCACATAGCAATAGTCACGTCGCGGCTGCCGCGCACGCCATCACAAGCGGTCCACTGCGTTCCATCTTTCAAGGTCTCTTCCTTGGTCTTGGGACGCTGGTTCCCCTAGTCTTGCTGGTGTTTGCCCTGCTCGTTCCCAGTACACAACCTGCCCTGCTCGCCCTGGCAGGGGTGCTTGCATTGGTCGGCCTGTTCGCCTATGAGCATTGTTTCGTTGTCGCCGGACAAGCGGTCGCGTTGAGTTAGTCAAAACGGAGAAAAAGGAGCGTTGCATGCCAGAACTTCCTCTACCACAAGGTGAACAGTTCGCACCAAATGGTGAACCAATGACGATACGCGATCTTGCCTCGTGTCCGCCACCAGAGCGTTGGCAGGACTGGATGGAGTACGATGCGAAAGCATGGCCACGCAAGGTCGAGCGACATTATGAGCTGATTCCTACCATCTGCTTTAACTGCGAAGCTGCCTGTGGTCTGTTAGCATACGTTGATAAAGAGACTGGGCGTGTCAAAAAGTTCGAGGGCAACCCCTATCATCTAGGCAGTCGCGGACGCAACTGTGCAAAGGGACCCGCGACGATCAACCAGATTCACGATCCTGAGCGTATTCTGTATCCTCTGAAACGTGCGGGTAAGCGTGGCGAAGGGAAATGGGAGCGCACAACCTGGGATGAGGTGTTAGAGACGATTGGCGCGAAGATTCGCAACGCCATCGTCGAAAATCGCCGTGACGAGGTGATGTATCACGTTGGTCGCCCTGGACACGATGGCTATATGGAACGCGTGCTGGGTGCGTGGGGCGTTGATGGACACAATAGCCATACCAATATCTGCTCCTCGTCGGGACGCTTTGGCTACCATATCTGGTGCGGCTCGGACCGCCCCTCGCCCGATCATGCCAATGCACGCTTTATCTTGCTCATTAGTTCACACCTGGAGACAGGCCACTACTTCAATCCGCAGGCGCAGCGCATCATTGAGGGCAAGATGAAGGGGGCGAAGCTCGCTGTGATGGACCCTCGCCTCTCGAACACAGCGAGCATGGCAGACTACTGGCTCTCAACGTGGCCGGGTTCCGAAGCGGCGGTTCTCCTCGCTATGGCACGTATCATTCTCGTCGAGAAGCTGTACAACCGCGAGTACATGAGACGCTGGGTCAACTGGCAGGAATATCTGGCAGCAGAGCACCCCAACGAGCCGCAGACCTTCGAGCGTTTCATTGAGGTGCTCATCGACCTGTATGCTGAATACACACCTGCCTTTGCCGCACGCGAGAGTGGAGTCGTGGAGGCGATGATCGTTGACCTAGCGCGACAGATCGGGCATGCCGGAACCGCCTTTGCCGCACACACCTGGCGAGCGGCGAGTGCAGGCAACCTGGGGGGCTGGCAAGTGCCACGCGCCCTCTGGTTTCTTTCCGTTCTCACTGGCAGCATCGGTACGCCGGGTGGCACCGCCCCCTACACCTGGAACAAGTTCGTTCCCACGCCTTTCCTCAAGCCAAAACCCTCTGAGATCTGGAACGAACTGCTCTTCCCAGACGAGTATCCGCTTGCCAACTACGAAATGAGCATTCTCCTTCCCTACTTCTTGAAAGAGGGACGTGGGAAACTCTCGGCCTACTTCACACGCGTCTACAATCCCGTCTGGACCAATCCCGATGGCACTGCATGGATCGAGGCACTGACCAATGAGCAACAGGTGGAGTTGCATGCCGCCCTCACCCCCACCTGGAACGAGACGGCATGGTATGCCGACTATGTCCTTCCCATGGGGCTGGCGAGCGAACGACACGATCTGATGAGTCAGGAGACGCACGCCGCACGCTGGATTGGCTTCCGCCAACCGGTGTTGCGCGTCTACCAGGAGCGACATGGCGAGCCGAGCCGCTACACCTATCAGGCGAACCCCGGCGAGATATGGGAAGAGGACGAGTTCTGGATCGAGCTATCGTGGCGCATTGATCCCGATGGCAGTCTCGGCATTCGCAAATACTTTGAGTCGCCGTATCGACCCGGTGAGAAGCTCTCGATAGAGGAATATTATCGCTGGATTTTTGAGAACAGCGTGCCAGGACTACCAGAAGCGGCGGCACAAGAAGGATTGTCACCGCTCGCCTACATGCAAAAGTATGGGGCATTTACGATACCCGCAGAGAAGGCTCCCGTCTTCCAATTGAATGAGCAAGCGGTGAAGCCCGAACTACTTCAGGGAGCCGAGGTCGATGAACACACCGCGGTCATCAGTCGTGATGGCACGAAGATCGGCGTGATGATTGACGGGGTGGCACGTGAAGGGTTCCCCACCCCATCGCGCAAACTGGAGTTTTATTCGGCGACGATGAAAGAGTGGGGCTGGCCCGAAGGGTCGGTGCCGAGCTATACGCGGAGTCATGTTCACCCCTCGCACATCGACCACGCACAAGGCGAGTACCTGCTCATCCCCACCTTCCGTCTGCCGACGCTCATCCACACGCGTTCGCATAACGCCAAGTGGCTCAGTGAAATCTCCAACGCCAATCCCGTGTGGATACACCCCATCGACGCGCACCGTATTGGCGTGCAGACAGGCGACCTCCTGCGCGTGACCACTGACATCGGCTACTACGTCAACCGCGCCTGGGTGACCGAGGGGATTCGGCCTGGTGTCGTTGCCTGCTCACACCACATGGGACGCTGGCGGCTCGAAACCGCTGTTGGTACCGACCGTTGGGCATCGGCGAAAGTGGTATTGGGGAAAGGACAGGATGGCATCTGGCACATGCGGCAGACCGAAGGGGTACGTCCCTACGCGAGTAAAGACCCCGACTCAGCGCGCATCTTCTGGCGCGAGTCCGGCGTGCATCAAAACCTGACGTTTCCGGTACATCCTGACCCAGTGAGCGGAATGCACTGCTGGCATCAAAAAGTGACGGTCACCCCTGCTCAAGCGGGTGATCGCTATGCCGACATCTCCGTCGATCCTGCAAAGGCTCACGAGGTCTATCAGCAGTGGATGGCGATGACACGCCCACAAACACAGCGTCCCGATGGGCTACGTCGTCCGCTCTGGATGTTACGCCCCTATCGTCCGGCGAATGGCGCGTTCAAGCGCGAGGGAGTCAGGACGAAGTAAGGGAGTATGAATACACCGTTGCCTGAAACGGTTGCGATTGACAAGCAGAATGTCTGAACTGTTTGTCTTTTCTTGGCTGTTTTCCTCATCTCGTCAACGATTTATGTACTCCCAACACAGTAGGCGAGTACATTGATTTGACAGCAAGGGTGAGACGCGCTATACTCAAAGCAGTTGTATATGACTAGATGCCCAATAAAGATGTTGTTTTTCGAGGAGAGTTATGCCAAAGATTGTGGATGAACAGATGCGCGAGGCAACCCGTCTCCATATCCTGCATGAGGCGGCACGCGAGTTTGCCCGCTTGGGTTTTGATCAAGCGAACATCAACACCATCGCAGAACAAGCGGGGATTGGCAAGGGCACTATCTACCTGTATTTTGAAAATAAGCGTGAGGTGTTTCTGGCGATGCTACGCTACATCGCACAGTCCCAGTTGGCAACGATTCGCACCGCTTTGGCTACTGAAGGGCGGTTACAACAACGTTTAGAGCGGCTCTTTCGCGCGTTTGTGCGCCTTGCAGAAGAAGAAAGCGACCATTTCAATGTCTATATGAGTGCGCTCTACGGGGTCAATCGCGCATTTCAGAACGAGGCGACAAAGTTGTTGCGTGATTATGTAACAGTGATTGCGCTGGTGTTGGAAGAGGGTCGGGCCCGTGGTGAATTATGTTGCAGCGATATTGAAGGGACAGCCTTAATGATCCTTTCCTTAACCGAGTCTTTCGTCCTCTCAGCGCGTGTGCTCGGTCAGTCAGAGCAGGCGATCAACCAACAGGCCGAAGCAGTCGCGCAACTGATCTTGCGCGGTATCGGTGGGAGCGTGTAGCCATGCTCCCTTTTTTATCCCTTTATTGAATGTCTGCCCACCCATTGATGAGGCGGAAAACGCTATCGCCTTCTATTGCACCGTTTTTCCTGGTAACGGTGTACCGCCTGCTGAGGGATACCAGGCTCAATACATGTCATGAACTCATCGAAGGGTAAACGGAGTACTACACTACCGCTTAAAGGCTTTAGAAGAGAGGTTTTACGTATCCTGGTTCCACCTCGATACGGGAAGTCAGGAGTTGCTCAAATGAATGTGACTGTCCTTGTCACCTTTTTACGCCGCCTTTTTCACGTGCGCCGTGTCAAGAGAAGCTTTGAAAGCCCACGCTACCTGCTCAAATGGTTGCTCATCAGCACACTTATTGGTCTCGTTGCTGGTGTGGGGGCTATCGCGTTCTATGCCGCCATCCATTTCGCGACGGGGGCATTCTTAGGCCAGATTGTTGGCTATCTTCCTCCCGATCCAGCGGGGGAAGGCGGAGGCACCCATGTCATGTCGTTCTGGTCCTCGGCACGTCCCTGGCTCTTGCCTCTCGTCACAACGGCTGGCGGATTAGTTGCTGGTATTATTGTTTTTACGCTCGCTCCAGAAGCCGAGGGACATGGAACCGATGCCGCGATAGATGCTTTCCACAAGGGCAAATCTATACGTGCGCGCATCCCCCTTATCAAGCTCGTGGCTTCCGCGATCACCATTGGCACAGGCGGCTCCGCAGGCCGTGAAGGACCTGCGGCACAGATCAGTGCGGGCTTCGGCTCAATTCTAGCGTCGATCTTGCGCTTAGATATACAAGATCGACGCATTGCGCTTGCCACAGGCATTGGGGCTGGTATTGGAGCTATTTTCCGTGCTCCACTTGGTGGGGCGATTCTCGCAGCAGAAATTCTTTACAAAAATGATCTGGAAATCGAAGCGATCATTCCCGCGCTCATGGCGTCGATCATTGGTTACAGTGTCTTCGGGGCGTGGTCGGGTTGGAGTCCGATCTTCGCGACACCTAGTAATCTGGCGTTCACGTCCCCCTTTCAGTTGGGCTACTATGTCGTGCTCGGCTTGCTGTGTGGACTGATGGGATTACTCTACGCACGCGGGTTCTACGGTATCACGCATGTCTTTCATCGTCTGCATCTTCCCAACTGGATCAAGCCTGGAATTGGGGGTCTGCTCGTCGGTCTGATCGGATTAGCACTGCCACAAGCGTTAGGGATGGGATACGGGTGGGTACAGGTAGGAATGGGGCAAGGGTTGCTCTCTATTCCTCTGTGGGTTCTTCTCCTCTTGCCCTTTGTCAAGATACTCACGACTGGCCTCTCGATTGGCTCGGGCGGCTCAGGTGGTATCTTCGGCCCTGGTATGGTCATTGGAGGGATGGTCGGTGCCTTAGTGTGGCGACTGACCTATCACGTTCTCCCCGGTATTCCGGACACGCCTGCCCCATTTGTGATCGTGGGCATGATGGCTCTCTTTGGTGGCATCGCACACGCCCCCCTCGCAGTGATGCTCATGGTTGCCGAGATGACGGGTAACCTCTCGATGCTGGCCCCGGCCATGATTGCCGTTGGCATCGCCTCGATCATCGTAGGCAAAGCCACAATCTATACCAGCCAAGTGGACACGCGTGCAGACTCACCTGCCCATCGCCTGCAAATGTCTTTTCCGCTGCTGTCAACGCTGGCGGTTCGTCAAACGATGACGGCACTCGGCCTGCACTTCTCCCAGGAGCAAACACTGGAGGAGGCTGAAAAACTACTTGCCGACCATGTGGAGAGTGGGGCACCAGTGCTGGATGCACAGGGGAAGCTCCTCGGTGTCTTGACGCTGGCTGATATACAGCGTGTGCCGGTGGTGGAACGTGCACTGGAGCGTGTGAAAATGGTTATGAATCGTGATGTGCTGGTTGTCTATCCCGACGATACCCTCGATGAGTCACTCGAACAGCTGACAAGTCACAAGGTGAGCTGGGCACCGGTTGTCGATGTTGAACATACTGTAGGTGATACATACGTGATTGGCATTCTTTCGGCCTCCACTATCGTGCGGGCATACCGTGAAACTCTGGCAAAAGATTCTCGCAGGATGCGAGGTCTTGTCGAAGGGACGGTGATGATTGAGGCGAAAATCGAACCCGGAATGCGCCTCGCAGGAATCGACCTGCGTGATGCTCAACTCCCCGCCGAGTGTCTGGTCGTTTCTATTCGCAGAAATGAGGAATTGCTCTTCCCGCGTGGTGGCACAAAGATTCTCGCTGGGGATATCGTGATGTTTCTGGTCAGCCCACGCGGCGAGGATCGCTTACAGCACTACCTTCTGGGACGCGTGGAGCCGGAGACAGCGTTAGCAGCTCTCCCCACAGGCGAGTCATAGAACTGGCTCTATTGCTATGGTCACCAAATCCTTGAAGTTCATATCCACAAGAGGAACGCACTTCATCTGAGTTTGAAAGATGGATTCGCTTGCAGCATCAAGGATTTGGTAGCTCCATGTTCTATCACTTACTCTCCGCATTTAGGTATGCACCTGGTATCAGCTATCGGGTTCTCGGATCGTCTGCGGTAAGTTCGATCGAGCGCAGGTATTTTACCACCTTCAGACCTGATGGTATTTCAATTTGTAAACGGAGGGGTGCCCCTTGCTCGATTGATAAAGGGGTGCCGTTAACCTCGTAGGCAAGAATGGCCTGTGTGTGGGCTATCAACATGCGATCCACGACTTCAGTGGAGGCAAGGTTATATTGCCCGAGCTGATACGTGCTAAAAACGACATATTGGGCTTCAGGCGACGCTTCACAACGCTTCAAAACTTCAACCAAGGGGACACCTGTCCATGTTCCGTTCTCCAATAAGGTGAAGACACTGTTCTGCGGAATGACGTGAGCATGCTTAGGAAGCATGCGGATGTCCTGGAGCGAAAGCTGAAGCGAGAAGCCGACCAGACCGTACACGAGAAGCGACCAGTCTCTAAAGCCGTGATGGGCAAGTTTCTTGTATTCCTCGCTTGTAGGTGGACTCCCATTGATCCAGAAGTGCGATGAAATATCAGAGTAGGTATAGGGCCTCACCGAGTCCGTTCCCACTGACTGTGGCGTCGGGCCCTCTGGCGTTCCCTTGGCCCGCGAATCCTCGTTCTTCTTCTGTTGCATATTCTTTCCCTGTTTCTTGGTAGTTATTGCTTACGGTCCCCACTTCTTCCGTGCGGAAGCACCTGTAACTAGTTTGTCTGCATGTGGTTAGAGAATGGTTAGAGTTTGCTGCATGTAGTTCCTTTCAAGAGATGTGCAACACATGCCTTTTCTAACCAGCTTTTTACTCTTTCTTGCTACACTTTGGATGAAGGCTTCTCTCAGTAACACGCGGTTGTTGAGAGAGCAAGTGGCTTTACCGCAGAAGAAGTGCTCACGCTCTCCTGGTTACGTCAGTGGTATCAGAATGGTGGCAGCGACCGGGTGATCATCCTACGACACCTGGAGTTCATCAAACGTCTGCTTGAGAATGGTAGATTAGAGCGTTAGGTTCTCATAGGGGTGCCATCGAACGGAGCTACAGTGCTTCGACGCGCTGTTATTATTGACTAATAGCCCATTATCATGTATACTTACAAAGTAAAAGAGAATAATAAGCTTAGCAATAGTAACCTTTTACAGGTATTCATGCGGATAAGGTATAGAGATGAGATTATGGATGGATAGTCAGTCATCATAGATAAAAGATGGAGCAAGGGCATGAAACGATTACTTGTTGTTGAAGACGAACCGCAGATCCTTCGGTTTCTCAGGCGTGGATTGACGTACCGAGGCTTTGAAGTTCACACGGCGTGCAGTGGCCACGAGGCACTTGAGTATGCGCAGGAGTGTTTACCTGACCTGATTGTGCTCGACGTTCTGTTACCGGATATCGACGGGTTCGAAGTATGCCGCCGCCTGCGCCGTAACGGAGAGATTGGCTTGCCCATTCTGATGCTGACGGCCAGAGACGAGGTTACCGATAAAATCGCGGGCCTGGACTCTGGCGCGGATGATTATATTACGAAGCCTTTTGACTTTGACGAACTCCTTGCGCGTATTCGCGCCGCCTTCCGCCGACGCGAAGGCATTCCACGTCTGACCGCGCGGATTCAGGTAGGGGATTTGCTTCTTGATGTCACCACGCGGCAGGCCTGGCGAGACGACCACCTGCTGAATCTGACGAAACGCGAATACGATCTGCTGGAACTTCTGGCCGAGCACAAAGGGCAGGTCTTGACCAAAAGCCAGATCTTTGAACGGGTCTGGGGGTATGACAATGAAGCAGGCTTAGAGGTCATTAAAGTCTACATCAACTATCTACGCACGAAACTCAATGGTGAGAACAAACCGGACTTGATTCACGCTGTACGTGGAATCGGCTACACCCTCAAGCCTGATCGTGCCTGCCCACTTGCAGCAGGCAGAAAGAACGGTTTGGCTAGCAAAGAAGAGCATAGTATTTAGCTGTCTAGGTGATAAGGAACACATGGAAGGGATTTTGACACAAGTGAAGAGCACCGCTCACAGATATAGGAGACTTCCAGGCTTTCCCAGGTCGTTACGCGGAAGACTCGTGCTCTGGAACATTGTGGTACTGCTTCTCACATTAGCAATACTGGAACTCATCGTCTACGCTGTGGTCAGCAACGAATTGATGGCCAGTGTCGATGCTCAGTTGCAGATACAGGCGGCTAAACTGCAGTATACGACGCACTTGTGGCAGTTGGACGGTCATGCCTTCGACGCGAGTTTCCTTGATCAGTTGCTTCAAACGGGCAGGGGTGACGAATTCGCGCCCAATGCTCCGTATGTCAAGCTCTTAGACCCGCGTGATGGGCATATCTTGCGCCGCTCACCCAATCTAGGAAAAGTGCGGCTCCCCTTCATCCTCAGCGATTTCACTGCCGCACTACAGCGTCAGCTTCCCCCTCATACCTATCAAGACAACGGTGGACCACAGGTGCGGATTCTGACCCTGGCATTGCGCGACGCGCAACAGCACGTCGTGGTGGTGGCCCAAGTCAGCCAGTCGCTGACATCGGTTCAGCAGGTCAGATTACTTCTGGCACTTGTCCTGGTAATAGGGGGATTCTGCGCAGCCATCCTCGCCTATGGTGTGGGTTTCTGGATCACCAGCCGCCAATTGCGTCCGCTGCGCGTGCTGAGCGCAACAATGCTCAATTTGAGTGCTCAAGGGCTGGGCATACACCTCTCCCCGCGTCAATCGAGTACCGAAATACAGCAACTTACTGATGCCTTCAACCAGATGTCGGAGCGTTTGGAGGCTAGCTTTGCGCTGCAGCGCACATTCGTTGCCGACGTCTCACACGAATTACGGACCCCTCTCACCTCTTTACGCGGGCAAATTGATGTTCTATTGATGGATCCTGCGCTGGACAGTGAGGTGCATCGCGACGTGCAGAGCATACGCGCCGAACTCGTCCGTCTCTCGCGCCTCGTCAATAATTTGCTCACGAATGCTCGTGCTGAAGCTGGAGTTCTGCCGCAGGTCTTCGCGGACCGAATGCACCTAGTGGAACTCGATGCGTTGGTAATTGAGGTGGCCAGACAGGCCCGTTTCCTGAGCCGGGGGGTGATCTTGCAACTGGGCGAGTTCCAGCAAACGAGCGTGGCGGGTGACGCCGATCTGCTCAAGCAACTCATGCTCAACCTGATCGATAACGCCCTGACCTATACGCAATCAGGTGGGAAGGTTTCGATCAACCTGACCTGCACCAGACCCGCTGCTGAGATGCTGGAGCAAGTGCAGGGCACTCCGCACGACGACTGGGCATTAGTGGAAATTCGTGATACTGGTCCCGGCATAGCACCTGCCGATGTACCATACATTTTTGAGCGTCACTATCGTGCGCACCATTCGCATGCGCGTGGAAAGCTGAGCTCCGGACTAGGGCTCTCTATTGCACTGCACATCGCCAGAGCTCATGGGGGGACGATCACTGTTGAAAGTGTTGTCAACCAAGGTACTTGTTTTCGGGTCTGGCTTCCCCGCTGTGAAGAGACCCCTGCCTCCCAGCAGGTTTCGTAGCACGAGAGGACCCAAAGTGACACACCTCCCCATTAGCCTAGAGTCCTGAGTGTTGTCAAATCAGCGGTAAACAATGTTAGCCTAAGAGGTCAAAGGATGCTCTGCTGTGGAAAGTTTGTCCGATTGTGTTCTCTGTACGCCATAGGACTCATCCCGCTCTAGGCTTTGAACTGCCAAGAGAAGTGGAACGGGGACTGAAAACCAGCCGTGCGAGCGATTTCACTCGCCGATTGGGTGGTGAATTTCGGCAGGCACGCTACCTGACACAGACGCAGCTTGAGCATGGTTGAGGGGGGGCTAAGATCCTTGCCATTTTGTGCATGAGCATCCTTTTGTTCCCAAAAATGCGACAGTCTGACCTTTTTCGTACGTAATGGAAGGGGAGCGCAACCTTCCTGCATATTGGTGCTCCTTTCTAGCCGGAAGATATGAGCTTTCCTTCTTCCTCTGCCCAATCGGGACAAGCATCGGGACAAAACCGGGACCATGCCTCATGACAACGGGACACGGCATCTGCTACACTGGTAGCAGATACACAGGACAGCAGGCTGTTCTTCCCTGCCCCACCTGCCTCATTTTCGGAAGAAAAGGAACAACCATGGTCTCACTGAGCATTTTCGGCACCCCAGTCAAGATAAAGCTAACGGTTTTGGTCCCCATCATCGCTCTTTGGGCAGGCGTTACTTGGTTAGGGTTCTCTTGGCATCCAGAACGTGGATTCTGGCAAGGTGTCCTCATTGGATTTGTCACAGTCATTCTTCTCATGCCTGCGGACTTTGGACATGCTCTCGCCCACATTTTCAGCGCTCGCTATGCAGGGGCACCAATGGATGAAATACTGATATCAGCGGGTATGCCACGAACCCTCTATTGGAACAATGAGGTTTCACCGGATGTCCATCGGATACGCGCATTAGGTGGTCCCATTTTCAACGCGGTAGGATTGCTCCTGAGCGCAGGGGTCTATGCAGTCGCATCAGGCCATGCCATCACAAGAGAGCTAGCGGCATGGTCGGCAGGAGGGCATGGACTCCTCTTGATACTGAGCCTGCTCCCTGTGCCCATAGTGGATGGGGGCACGCTCCTGAAGTGGACGCTGGTAGCAAGAGGAAGGACCACAGCGCAAGCGGATGAGATGATACGGCGAGTCGACTGGGTGATGGGAATAGTGGGGGGGCTGATTGGTCTAGGGTTCATCGTCATGCAGATGTGGATAGCAGGTGTGATCCTGGTGGGAATTGGTGCCGTTGTCATAGCTATAGCGGTGGGCAAGATTCGCTAGTGTTCGCCTACGCGCAATTGGAACCACACTCGCAAAGGAGTACGGACAAAGAGACAAGTATGATGTACAATTGCCATGGAACAACCGGACCGGAAGAAAGAATTCAGAAACGAGGGAAGAGCGTTTTCCGGTGCGAGCGGTGAGAAGAGTTAGGGAGCACACGGGCACTCCTACGTATCCAGTGAGCGTGACTGACCAGCGCGACTGGTCAACAGGAAGAAAGGAGAGGAGCTATGGAGCCGATTCGCCTGCTGATTGCCGATGACCATCCGCTCTTTCGCGATGGGCTGCGTGCCTTGCTAGAATCGGTCCCAGGGATGCAAGTGATTGGTGAGGTCACGACCGGCAACGAGGTCATCTTCTTTTTCGCGCTCTTCCCCGATGGGCGTTTTGTCCCCGGTTGGACGCGCTGGATGACCCTGGTCTACCTGGCGTGGCAAGTGCCGCTCTGCCTGCCATCTACCTCGCCCTTCTCGCTTGTCCACTGGCCTCCACTGCTGCTCGCCTTTCCCCTCCTCTGCCTGATCCTGGCCTGTGGCTTTGCCCAACTCTACCGCTACCAACGCGTCTCCACGGCCATCCAGCGACAACAGACGAAGTGGGTGGTGTTCGGCATGCTGATGGGCACCCTCTTCGATGCTGCCAATCTGCTGCCTCCGCTCATCTGGCCCGCGCTCTCCCAGCCTGGTCCCGCTCATGCCCTCTTTGCCATCCTGAGCGAAGTGACCTTCCCCCTCGTCCTGCTCCTTGTCCCCATCACGATAGCCGTAGCGGTGCTCCGCTATCGGCTGTGGGACATCGATCTGCTCATCAACCGGACCCTGGTCTACGGGCTGCTTACCGCGAGCATCATCGGGCTCTATCTGCTGGTGGTCGTTGGGCTGGGCACACTGCTGTCGGCGCTGGGGAATGTGCTTCTGTCGCTGCTCGCCACCGGGCTGGTCGCCGTGCTCGTTCACCCATTGCGCCAGCGGCTACAGCGGGCCGTCAACCACGTGATGTTTGGGGAGCGTGACGAGCCCTATCGCGTGCTCGCGCGTCTGGGCCGCCGCCTGGAAGCGACGCTGGCCACCGACAGCCTTCTGCCCATCATTGTGCAGACCGTGGCCCAGGCACTCAAGCTCCCCTCTGTCACTATCACCTACCAGCACCTGGGAGAGGATGTCCTTGTCGCCTCCACTGGTGAGGCACGCACACCCGAGGCGCTGGTGCGCGTGCCGCTGGTGGCCCAGACTGAGCAGGTGGGCGACCTTTGGCTTTCAGCACGG
>JBBQXY010000011.1:0-62255 GCA_038209195.1 Ktedonobacterales bacterium
TGGTAAATTGGCTCAATCCTCGGACAAATCAAACCGAATGATCGACATTTTGGCTCAATGATGGAACCAGCCCACGAATATCTCCTTGCTGTGCTTGTAGCGCGAGTACACTGTTCTGTAGAGATGGAAATTCATGGATGCAAGGAGCTTCCCATGTCTGAGAACGGAATTCGTGGCGTTGATCTCTTCAAAATTGCTAGTGAGAGCATTTCTGGTTGGATTCCCAGTTGGAAATTGGGAGGTCAAAAACCCACACGGCAACCTTTTTGTAGTCTAATGGAAGAGCGCTTGTTGATGTACCTCGAGTACCACCCTCAGGTGGTCTGGTATGGACGAGGTGATATCAGTCCGACCTTTGCTTCAACGTACAACATCCCCACGGTACTTCCGACACCTTATGCGATCAACTACCTGTTTGACGGAAATGCTCATGTGTACCTACCTGATGCCATCGGCCAGCTTCAGGACGGTTCACTGTTCATTGCGGAGGCCGGGATGGAGCAGGAAAAGCGCAGGGATCGCAATCAAGCGAAAGCCGAAGCGGCGCGCAAAGTCGCCAGTGCCCAGGGCGGAGTCTACTGGATTGCGACAGAAACCACGCTCCTCCAAAAGCGCCATGCCAATCTGGTCTTTTTACATGCCCGGCGGCAGCCCTTTCCGTCTTTTCCTGAACTGGCAGAGGCGTTACAGGTGGTGTGGCCCTGGAGCGAGGCAGCCACGATCCAGGAAGTCGTCGAGCACCTGGGAGAACGTTGGTCGCCAGCCGAAAAAGAAGCTGCGGTCTGGAAAAGGTGCGCTGATGCGGCGGCCTGTGGGCATCTGCTCGTTGATCTGGCAAATGCTCAACTGACTCGCTTCACTCCGCTGATCTGTCTTCCTCCCGACTCCTCCCCGATTCTTCCTGATTCTCTGCCCTCCCACCTGGAAAGCCTTGATCATTCCGAGACTTTTCACTCTCCCGTCGCTGATTTTCCAGAAGAAAACGACAGAAAGCCACTCGATCAGCTCTCCACCTTTGATGATTCGCACCTCGATGAGAAGCAAAGGGAAGTCTTTCTTCGCAATCTGCACGCGGTGGAAGCCGTTCTGAACGGAGCAACTCAGCAGGAAGCCGCAGAGGCTGCAGGGATGGGGCGCTCGACCTTGAGTAGACTGGTCCAACGCACGGTCACGTTTGGACAGATTGCTTGTGTTCCTCATGCGACCTACCATCGAGAGAGGCAGCTCCATCCAGCCTTTCAGCAAGCGATTCGCCTCCTCTACAGCCGTCCCACGAAACTCTCGATTCAGGCTGTCACTGAGCATGTGGAACTCAAGCAGATCGCCACTCGTTTACGAGCTGAGACTGGCGCGGCTCTTCCGCTTCCTTCTTACGGGCAGGTCTGGGATTACGTTCTCACTCTCAAGCAAGAGCCAGCCGTGCAAAAGGAGCGCGGCCAGGAAAAAGGCTCCCCACGTTCCCGGCAGTCACCTCTTTCCTTTGCCCTTTCCATTCCTGCCCCAGCCCAACTGGCCCAGGTCGATGAGCATACCATGGAACTCTATGTGGTCACGAAAGACGGCATCCCTGTTGCCAGCCGTATCCACGCCGCCGTCCTGGTGTGTGTGAAGACCGCTGCCATCATGAGTGCCGTCATCGCCCTGGGTCCACTCGCTGAGGAGGACTACATGCGTTTGGTGAAAGGCATGTTAGAGCCGAAAGATCGGCTGGTTCTTAAGGCCGGGTGTCAACACGACTGGCCGATCTCAGGCAAGCCCGCGACTATTTTCCACGACCGGGGAAAGATCTTCACTTCTGAGCGGGCGCGCCAGGTACTGGTAGACCGTCTGGGTATCATCACAGAGCAAGCGCCTCCGTATTGCCCAAGCGCGAAGGGAACGGTGGAAAGTCTCTTTCGCTGGATGACCCAGTGTTTTGAGCGGCGTTTACCAAACACCAGTTTCGGTATCCACGATGCACAAAAAGCAGCAGAGGCCGGAGGAATGACGCTAGAAGAGCTCGAATGCTACTTCATCCGCTCGATTGTCGATGATTACCAACAAAACTGGGATGGGTTGCGTCGGCAAAAGCGGAATATTCTGTGGGAAGAAGCTGTGCGCCAGACGGGAGTTCCCCAGTATCTGGGTGCCCCGGATGACCTCAAACTCCTGCTCATGAAGGCGCAAAATCGCAAGCTCAGCAGCCGTGCCTATCGGGTTCATGATCGCTCACGCCTTTCCTTTCAAGGGAACTGGTATGTGAGCCCAGGCCTGCTCAATCGACTGGCTGGCCGGGAATTCGAGATCTATTACGATCGCCGCGATGTGAGCGTGATCTATCTCTTTGTAGACGGCAGTTATGTGGGAGAAGCCTACTGCCCCGCCTTTATGGGGCAACGAGTCAGCGAGTGGGAGGCCAAAGCCATGCGCCAGTCCGATACGAAAGCCGCAAAAGCCGCAGGAGCGGAAGTGGCGAACGTCCGCGCACAGATCCAGGAAGACATCGAAACCACCAAAAAGCAGCGGGGCAAAGCTCTCCGAAAGCTCGAAAAAGCTCGCCAGTTCGATCGACAACGCGAGGAGATCCATCCTTCGTATGTGGGTCAAGTGCTGGAGAGCCTGGCTCCAACTGCCCGAGAAAGCCTCCAACTCGCCGAAGCCATCCCTGACCTGGAGCAGGTGTTTTCCTGGGAACCCCTGGCTATTCGGTATCGGGACAAGGAGGGAGACTAATGGCGGTTCGCACACTTCCTCTCTTTGATGGCTTCATTGAGACCCCCTTTGAACTCCGGTTTCAGGGTCTGTTACGTCAGGCGTGGCTCCAAAGAAGCTGGCATGTCATTGTGGCCGAGCCGGGCTCGGGCAAAACGAGGGGCATTGGCGATCTCAGAGATGAGGCAGCGCGCCAGGCTGGAATGGTTGGAGGACGGCGGTACCCAGTGCTAGCGGTGACGGCTCCTAAGAATGATCCTCGGGAAGCGGCGCTCGGAAACCTGCTCCTGGGGGCCTTGGGAGTAGGGGCGCGGGGACGCTGGAGCGAGCGCAAATATTTGCTTTACGATCTGTTGGACCAATATGGCGTCGAGTGCCTGATCTGTGATGATGCTCATGATCTCTCCATGCCGCATCTGATTTTCCTGAAAGAATTGACCGATCACCTTTTTCTGGCATATCCTTCGCATCCCCTCGGACTTTGCTTAGTGACCGCCGGGCGAGGGGCATCCATTCCCCTGAAAGATGTCTTCGATCAGCCAGAAACCATGTGGATGCAATTCCGGCGACGCCTGGATTGCCTCCAGCCGTATTGCCGCGTCGTCAGCCATACCGAGGGGGAAGTGCGTGATATTCTGCTTGCCCTGGAGCACGTTTATCGCCCCTCTTTTCCTGCCTTGAATTTGCAGCAGTGGGCTGGAAGTATCTTCGCGTGGCTGACCCATCCTTTGCTTGATCCCCAAAAAAGTGGGCGCGTACTCATGGACCCCTTAATGAAGCTGGTGACGATAGCACTCAAATGGTCGTATGCGCAACACGAGGCCGATGTAACTTCCAAACACCTCAAAGCCGCAGCGGAACTACTCACCTTTCGTCGGGACAAAATCCAGATCATTGACGCCGAAAACAACCGCTTCAAAGAGGAAGAACAGAAGAAACAGGAGCCAGAAGAAGAACAAGAAAAGCCCAAGCCAAAAGGCAGGAAAGCCAAAGATCCCCAAAAACAGCCCTCTTCCAACGAACCAGAGAACCCCTCTCCGAAATGAGGTCGAACCTTCACCCAAACATTTTTTGGCTGAAAGTTCGACCAATGCGGATTACCCGAAAGTTTGGCCGTTTCCTACCAAAAGTTTGGCCGCACAAGAAAAAACTGGCGAATCCGCTCTGCAAGGCAATTCACACGGCTTGGTAGAGGCGAAGCTGATACCTACGAAATTCCAGCATCTTTGTTACTCGTATGGCTCTACAGGCCAATTTACCTATGTGGCCAAACTTTCGGTAGGTTGCGGCCAGACTTTCGGGTAATCCGCAACCAAGGGGGTCTCAGCCCAGGATTTGCGTCCGAAGTTTCAGCCAATCTACCAGCATCATCTGTAAATAGCACATCTGCATTTCTTTTGATGAAGTGACGAGCTTTGAAGCGACGAGTCGCTTCAAAGCCTGAGACGACGAGTGGACCTCCAACGACTTAACGATGTTTACTGGGCTCTATCAGTCGTGTTATTGGGCTAAGCGTTGTAAATTTCGTCGGTGGGCCTAATAGGCATACAAGGGGAGCACGCTATCCTGGTTCATCCTCTTTTAATGGTGTAAAATGGGCGTAGTTAGTTTCATTCCTTGTCTTACATCATGGTAAGGCAATCTCTAGCACACATATTTGTGAGCCAAGTCAGATAGAAGGAGAAAATAGTGGGTACATATGCAATAGCGGTTTTAGCAGGTGATGGCATTGGGCCAGAGGTTACACGACAAGGGTTACGTGTTCTTTCGGCGGTTGCCAGTCGCTATGGTCATACATTCAAGACCACCGAGGCCTTGGTGGGCGTAGCAGCTATCGAGGCTGAAGGGAATGCCATCTCCGATGCGACGATGGCATTGTGCCAGCGCAGCGATGCGATTTTATTTGGTGCCGTAGGTGGTGCCGCACGCTACGAGGGCCCAAATTCCACTGTTCAGCCGGAACAAGCACTCTTCCGTTTGCGCAAGGAGCTGGCACTCTATGCCAATTTACGCCCCATTCGCCCATTAGATGCCCTGCTTAATGCCTCTACGATTAAAGCAGAAATTCTACAGGGGACAGATTTGCTGGTCGTGCGCGAACTGACGGGAGGGATATACTACGGCAAACCCAGCGAAATTCGTGAAACGCCACAAGGGGTCGAGGCTATCGACACGCTCATCTATACCGAGGCCGAGATCGAGCGCATTTTACGCACCGCCTTCGAGCTAGCCAAAGATCGCCGTCAGAAGGTGACGTCCGTTGATAAAGCAAACGTGCTCAGTTCTTCCCGTTTGTGGAGGCGCACAGCCGAGCGCGTAGCGACGGACTACCCCGACATCGCCTTCGATCAACTGCTGGTGGATGCCTGCGCCATGCATCTCATTCGACGCCCCAGTAGCTTTGATGTGATCGTTACCGAAAACATGTTTGGGGATATCTTAACCGACGAGGCTTCTATGTTGGCGGGCTCGATGGGCATGCTTCCCTCAGCCAGTCTCGGTACGCGCCGCACGGAATATGGCGTCTTTGGGCTCTATGAACCTATTCACGGCTCCGCGCCCGATATCGCAGGTCAGCACAAAGCCAACCCTATCGCATCCATTATGTCAATCGCCCTGCTGTTGCGCTTTTCACTCGGCTTGAAGCAAGAAGCGGATGCCGTTGAAGCGGCAGTAATTCGTATTGTCGAGGCTGGGTACCGTACTGAAGATTTACGTGAAGCTGGTAAAGAGGTAGTTGGTACAGAGGAGATGGGTCGGCTGGTAGCAGAAGCTCTAGCTGCATAGCTTAACCCATCATTGGTCGAGGACAAGAGCCCAATACACGAAGCTTTTCCTGAGCATTGGCAAGCTGCTGTTGAATATCGACAGCAGCTTGCGTAGTTTGCGCCGTATTGCGCTCTTGAGCAAAAGTAAGCTTAGCCTCAAGGGTAACAATCTCGCCCAAGATCAGGTCGCGTTGTAAATACCAACGTGTAACTGCGCGTTCAACTCCCAAGCGCTGAACCTCCTACCTTGATATATGCTGTTACTTCGCGGCGGCTCCAAAGATGAGGGTATTCAAGGTGTTGATAAGTTCCTCATCCTGGTAGGGTTTGACTACATAGGAGCTGGCACCCAACTGGATAGCACGTTGCTGGTGCTTAGCCGCTGCGCGCGAGGTTAAGACCACCATGGGCAAGGTGCGATACTGCTCCTGGGCGCGTACCGTCGCGATCAATTCGTAGCCGTCCATACGCGGCATCTCGATGTCGAGTAGCACAGCGGCTGGTGTTTGTCGGGAAATGAGGTCCAGTGCTTCTACACCATCGCGGGCCATCTGCACTTCCCAGCCATGCTGTTTAAGCATATTGCCAACCACACGCCGCACACTTGGGCTATCATCCACCACCAGGATATGTTTTCCTCGCTCCGGCTCTGCTTGAGGCGCAGCAACCGGTGGTTTCGCTGGCGCAGAAACTTTTTGGCTGGCAACTACAGACTCTCCACTAGGCGTTTGCACAAACGCGGAGGCTGATGCCGCCGCATCGCGCCGGACAGGTGTCCCATATGCCGTACCCACCAACTTCGAGCGCGCATTGAGGAGTTGAGTTAGATCAAGCACGAGCACGACACGTCCATTACCCATTACCGTACCACCAGAAATGCCCGGTACATCGCGCAGGTGTGGGCCAAGATTTTTCATCACAACGTCTAGCTTGCCTCTGATTTCATCAACAACGAGTGCTACCTGGTTCCCAGCAGCATTAATGAGTAGTACGGGTGCTTTGTCATCAATAAAGCCAACAGGTAACGAAAGCAATTGTGAAAGCATATTCAAAGGGTATAAATCATTCCGCACGACGATAGCTGGACGCCCAGCTAGTGTAGCACGTTTGTAGTTATCCAGGCGACCGATTGCCTCGACCATGACCGTCGGTATGGCAAATAAGGAGTCGCCAACTTTCACTATCATGGCACTTTGAATAGCCAGGCTTGTGGGGAAGCGCATGGTAAATGCTGTGCCTTGACCAGGCATCGATTCGACTTCAAGCGTCCCTCTGAGGCGTGAAACGCTATCGCGTACCACATCAAGACCAACGCCTCGACCGCTCTCCTCGCTTAAAACTTCGCTAGTCGAAAAACCAGGGCGAAAGATAAAATCAATGATATCGCTGTCATTTAGTGCCTGGTCAGGACGAATTATGCCTCGAGCAACTGCCGCCTTACGCACAAGCTCTGGATCAATACCTACGCCATCATCACGTACCGTGATAACCACCAGATTGCCCTCATAAGCGGCTGACAGCTTGATCTGACCGGCGGCAGGTTTACCCTTTTGTATGCGCACTTCCGGTGTCTCAATGGCATGGTTTACCGCGTTACGCATCAGGTGGAGCAATGGACCTGCGATCTCCTCGTTTACGGTGCGATCAACTTCTGTTTCATCGCCTTCCAGCAAGAAAGAAATTTCTTTGTGCTGCTTCAGTGCTACAGCACGAGCGGCACGATAGAGGCGTGGCGTCATCGTGGAAAGTGGCACTAGGCGTGCTTTCATCAAGCGATCCTGGAAGGTGGTGTTCAAGCGATTTTCACGGGCGAAGACGCCTTCAGATTCCCGTATAACGACCTCCATCTCGGTACTCAGGGTCGTCATGTCAGAAATACCTTCGCTCAAACCACGGGCAAGTTGATGGAACTCGGTGTAGCGGTCAAGCTCCAGTTCATCGAAGTCGTCAAGGTGCGACTGTTGCGAGTGACGCTGGCTACCATTGCTGGATGAAGTGTTGGCTATCACTTGGGTGCCTTCACCTGGCATAACCTGAACAGAATGACCGCTCGGCAACGTGGCAGCTTCAAACCGGCTTTCCAACTTCTGGCCCACATCGCGCAGACGGGTACTACTTACGCCCGCGTCAGCAACCAACTGCGTGAGACGGCTAATGCGTTCCTCCAGAATACTGCGGTTCACAAGCATTTCACCGAACAGATTGACCAGTTCGTCCAGCTTCGCCAGCCGTACACGCACACTCAAATCACTTCGAGCCGCACGTTGCGCATTCGTCTCTGCTGGTTGATTACTCCCAATTACTGCGCTCATAGACTGGCTAAGCAGTAACTCTTCGTCACTTGCTTCGTCGGTGTCTTCTTCATCGCCAAAACCCATCGTCGTGCTTTGTTCACCAAGCAATTCCGCGTACCGTGTACGCAACTGTGCTACTTTGGCCTCTTCATCCCGTGGGTCATTCTCTTTGCCCATGATGAGGATATCGAGCGTTTCCGCCGTGTCCAGCACTAGACTAACGACCGCTGGTGTAATGGCGGTTGTCCCTTCCATGGCACTTTCAAGGAGGTCCTCAAAGATATGGCATAGGTCCGCGATGGCGCGGAAGCCCATCATACCGGCGGCACCTTTCAGGGTATGGGTAGCGCGACGGATGCCCTGAATCATCTCCCGGTCTTCGGACGATTTCTCTAGTGCAGCGACGTGCATAATAATCGTTTGCAGATGTTCCTCTGCCTCTAAACGGAAAATCTCAGACGCTTCCTCGCTGAATTCTGCAAAGGGTGTTGCCGATGGTGACGAATGCTGATATGCTGGTGGTGGCGTACTGGTAACCTGTGCCTGAGGCAGAGCAGGTTGCTGGCTTGGCATGGTCACAGATGCAATAGGCGGCATTTCCCGCGACTCGTTTTCATTCGTTGTATCGATTGGGGACAATCCTGCCGCTTGCCGTGCCTTGTCCGCAAAGTTCGAGGTTCGAGACGCACCTGGGACAGGGGGCATCAAAGACTGCTGCATCGATGGTTTAAAGGCATCTGCTCCTTCAACCGTGATCTGATCAAGGAATTCCTGGCGCACTTGAATCTCGATCTCACTACGCAGTCTATCTGCCAACTCCTGCATCGATTCCTCGGCTTCGTGTCCGGAGACGCTCTCCTGGAGCTGTCGCCGCGCCTCAAATTCCTGGCGTATCTCTTTTCGCAGTTGCTGTTCTAATTCCGTGCGGGCAGCCAGCGTTAAGGGACGATTTTCATATTCACGCCGTATTTCTTCACGTACTCTCGCCTCTTGCTCGCGGCGCAACTCCTCGCGTATCACCACTTCTTGTTCGCGCCGTATTTCCTCGCGTACCGTCGCTTCGATTTCGGAACGCAAAGCCTGGAGATCGCCGCGCCGCTCAAACGTAACCCGTTCCCGCAAAGCATCTTCTTCACGCGTGTTCTGCATCTCCCAGGGCGTCCATCCTGGTTCTTGCCGCAAGACCGGGGCAGACTCGCTAGCCTCGTACTGTAATTGTTGAAATGCTTCGCCACACGAAACAATGGAGACTGAGAGCTGTTGCAGAATGATACGTAACTGCTCATCTGTCATCTGCACACCACTCGTGATGTGTTTCAGCAGGTCCAGCACCTTCTTCAATTTGCTATTGGAGACCCACATTACCGAGAGTGGCAGATAGCGGCGTACTTGATCGGGACTATTACGCAGATTGAGGCCCATAGCCTGTCCAGCCCAGTCCTCCATGCGCTCAAGCGCGTCTTTAGAGCCATCCAAAAAACCCTTGAACTCAGCGCGTTGCTGCTCAACGACAGACATTGCCACACGCAACTGGGCGAGCATTTCTTTCAGGGAAGAGGCTTGTGCCTCTAATGACTGCGTTTCCTCCTGCACCTCGTTGTATGCTTGCGTAAAAGTAGCTCCAGATGAACCAGCAGTGACATGCTGGGGCACCTGCGCTACGGGTAGGGAACGCGCATCTTCTGCCGCACCTGCTCCGTGAAGAGTTGCTTGATCTGCCAGATCACTCGCTTCGATCTCATCTTCAATGGGCAGACGAGGCGTTGGCGTCGCAGGGAGTACCTCCTGGGAAAACGTCGGACGTGTAGCAGATGAAGCAGAAGCCAGCATCTCTAAAGTACTGGGATCGCTCGGCTGAAAATCATGATTATTTTCGGTTGGCGTCACTACTTGCTTGGACGAGTCTGGAACGTGTGCCGCTACATGAGGTGCCGTCTGAACAGTTTCTTCAGGCCAGTCAACCCCCGCATCGGTGACGGGGGGAGTATGGAACGATGCCAGTACTTCATCCAACGACGGCATTGATGGCGAAGATGCACTGACGGTTAATGGTTCGGAACCAATCTGCGGCTGCTCTCCGTTTGTCCCATTGCCGTTTGCAGCCTGCGCCGCGACGTCCAAATACGTACGATACTGTACATAATCAGCATCGTCTTCCGCGATAATGGCGTTCTCATCAACCCCCCCACGAACTCCTTGCAAGAGTACGCATATCCTTTTGAAGGAACGTTGCAAAAGACCCAGTGAAGGCCCATCGAGGACCGCTATTCCTTCCAGCACATCGCCCAGTATATCTTCCATCCCATGGGCTACATGAGCTAAACCGGGGAAGTCCATCATCGAAGCAGACCCACCGATAGTATGAGTACGACGATAGGTCTCTTCAAGAGCCTCCATGTCGCTCGGTAACTGTGCCAGACGCTCAAGGTTTGTCTCTATTTCCGGCAAATAACTATTCACCTCTTCGATAAATGAGTCGAGGATGGACAGTTTATCAAATGTATTCGACATGTTGCGCGTACCCACTTATTCTAGTTGCACGTTTTTTCTGTAAAAGCTTTCGGCATATGGATAGACCCATTGCTATCCACGGAGCCACCTTTGCTGCACCAGCACCCCCAAACATCCTTCTTCTAGAGAAAAAACGTGCCACTCAGATCGCTATTGACCAAATTGCCCATTCCCGTTATTTGGAAAAGGAGTTTGATCTTGACCAAACGGAGACGAATTTTGACTTGGATCCTGCTGCGGACCTCTCTGCCATGCTTGACGAGTAGGTGGTCCCGGAGGGGGTTGTACTTGTCCAGCATCAGGCTTCTGCGAATTTGGCATTTGGCTAGCAGGTGGGAAAAACGATTGACCTTGTTGCGCAAAAGTTGCTTGACCAGGCTGATTGCCAAACTGCCCCTGGTCACTAAAGTTTTGCTGCGACTCAAAGCTAGGGAAATCGCCAAAACCTGGTTGATTGCCAAATGCTTGCCCTTGCGGCTGCCCACCAAAGCCCTGTTGATTGTTAAATGTCTGCGACCGCCCACCAAAGCCTTGCTGGCTATCAAAACTCGGCTGCCCCGCAAATGATGGTGGCTGCCCACCAAAACCAGGCTGGCTATCAAAGCCCTGATTGAAACCTTGTTGATGGTCTAAGCCCTGTTGACCATTGAAACCTTGCTGACCATTGAAACCTTGTTGAGTTTCAAAGAACTGTTGACCATTATAGCCCTGATTATTAAACGCGGGCTGAGCATAATCTTGCTGATTACTAAAGACATGTTGCCCATTTCGTGCAGGGAGAGCCGCTAACGAACCAGAGCTTCCCGGCTCTGGCAACGGGGGGAAATTCCCAGCGAACCCTTGATTCCAATCAGTCTCGGTACCAGGATTGAGCGCCTGCTGATAGAACTGATTCCCATTGCCATTGGTCAGTTCTGTCACGGAAGCCATACCTGGGTATGTGCCCACCATTTCGTTGCTGCGATCTGGCAAACGAAAGGTCGATACCGAGGAACGGAGTTGCTCTGATAACTCAGCCAGGTAACTCACACTACTAGCTGCTTCTTGCGTTCCAATGTTCGTCTGGCGAGTGATATCAGAAATTTGTCCCATCGCGACGGCTACCGCTTCTGAGACCGATGTCTGATCATTAGCAGCACGCGCGATATGTTCGATCATCTGGGCCTGACGTTCCACTGCACTATAGATAGCATTCAGAGAACGGCCCGCTTCATCGGCGAGTTGCGATCCCTTTACAACTTCCTGGGTGCTCTCTTCCATGGCGACAACCGCTTCATAGGTGTCGCCCTGAATACTTTTAACCAGCGTATCGATACGTTTCGTCGACTCGGTTGAACGTTCCGCGAGTAGACGGATTTCGTCGGCAACCACAGCAAACCCACGTCCATGCTCACCAGCCATAGCTGACTGAATAGCGGCGTTGAGGGCAAGCAAGTTGGTCTGGTCAGCAATATCTTCGATAATACGCACGATTTCGCTAATTTCATTGGAGCGTTCACCGAGGCGTTTGATTTTCTTGGAGGTTTCTTGCACATTCTCGCGAATATTCATCATACCTTCAATGGTCTGACGCACAGATTGTTGACCGCTATTGGCGTTACGCAGGGCTTCCTGCGCCGCTTCCGCGCTCAACTGAGCGTTGCGGGCAACGTTTTGAATGAAGACAGCCAGTGCCTCCACCGCTTCGGTGGTCTGCGAGATCTGCGCTACCTGCGTTTCTGAAGCCTGGGCCAGTTCAGACGAGTTATCAAGAATTCGGCGCGTAGCGTTCGTCACCTGTACAGCCGTAACTTGCACGCGTCCAACGACTTTGGCAAGCTCTTCGATCATATAGTTAAATGAGTCAGCCAACACACCAAGCGTATCGGGCGTAACCTCCGCCTGCACACGCAAGTCGCCGTCACCAACCGCGCTGACCTCTTGTAACAACTTCTCGATCTGCGCTTGTAGAGCGGCAGCATCACTGCCACCACCATTAAAGGCAGGGCCACCACTGGCATTTCCCGGATTATCTAACAGCGTATTTAACGACATTGAAAGCATAGCAAATTCATCATCGCCATTGATAACCGCCCGTACCGTTCGATCTCCACTTGCATAATCACGGCAAACATCAACAAGTCCGAGCAATCGATCTTTAATCTTACGCTGCACAAAATAATTGATGGTCAGCACTCCAATTAAAACCACAATGGCACATACCACCACGACAAGGACAAAGGTAGTGGCATCACCACCGCTAGTACTACTTTGGAGTCTCTGAGATACAAATACTCCCAAGATAGCGATTAAAACGACTGGAATAGTCGCTGATACAACCAGTCCCAACTGCATCAGCGCATTGACAGTCATTCCGCCTCTGTTGCGATCAGGGTTCATCCGCAGGGCCTCCTGTGTGTAAAAATACATCTCGTGAAAAGATTTCTTATGGCAGCGCCTGATAATGCTGCATCTTGTCGGAGAAAAGCAAACGCGCCGCATCTAACAATACGATTGGTCGTTGTTGATCGAGCAACGCAAACCCTGCAGCATAGGGAGCAACCCATGGTGGAACATTGCTCTGGCGTGTACTTACGGGGGCAATGATAGACGGAGAAATTGGTAGCATTTCACTGACCCCATCCACGGCCAAGCATATGATCATCTCGTTGTAATGCACCGACAACAAACGAGTACGCGGATTATAGAGTAGCGACTCTATGCCAAGAAAGGCGCGCAAGTCTACCACCGAGGCGATAGTACCACGTAGATTGATCACTCCCTTTAACCATGGTGCGACATTCGGTACAGGTGTGACGTCTAATAAACGTTCAACTCCTTGAATATGTTCAGCTTTAAAAGCAAACTCGCGGTCGAGTAGCGAGAAGACAAGGTATTGATCGCCACTCACAACGTTTGGTTGAGCGAGGGGCGCAGCACGCTCTGGTCTCGCTTGCGTCAGTTGCGCAAGCTGCGCTTGTAATGCAGCCACTGATGCACGAGAACCACCACGCTGACTGCCACGAGCATCAGCCGACGTCCCCTCTTGTGTTCCTGAGCGCGGGACAGCCGACATTGCCTCTGCTAGTCGAGCATCTCGTTGCCGCTTTATCTGATCATCGCTGGCCACAAATTACTCCCTTGGCGACCGTTTGAGCCGCCCACATAAAACCTCTCTCTGTGCGTCCATACACAAAGAATTCTGTTGACAGCTATTCCTTGTAGCTAAATGAGGCTTTGAACACTCGCGACCAACTCATCACTATTGAATGGCTTGGTCATATACAAATCCGCGCCCTGTCTCAATCCCCATGATTTGTCCAATGGAGTATTCTTACTTGTCAATAAAATGATCGGGATGTGTCTACTGGCTTCATAGCTTTTGAGTTTCCGACACAATTGAAAACCGTTTTGCTTCGGCAATACGACATCCAACACGATACACTGTGGATGCTCCTTAAATACCTTCTCTATTGCCTCATCACCATCAACTGCTGTGATTACGTCAAATCCACTGTTGCGCAGTGGAGCAACTATCATTGTTAACTCTGTCCAACTATCATCCACAACCAATACCTTCTGCCCAGGCATCTTATTATACCTTTCCAGTCCGCCATTTACGCTAGTAGTATGGGAAAAAATGGCTATACTACACGCGTATATACCTATTCCATCGATGGGGTCCTAGGTATACCTATACATTGCTTACCCACGACGGCGTAAGCGGGTTCGCATTCCCTCCTGTTGAGGTGGCACACGCTCTTGCCAGTTCACAAGATGCTTCTTTACCGTTTGGACAAGTTCCGCTGAGTCAAAGGGTTTGGTCAGATATTCCGTTGACCCGGCAAGCCGTCCACGCATCTTGTCAAACAATCCGTCCTTCCCACTGAGCATGATAATCGGTATTTGTCGAAACTGCAAGTTTTTCCTTATTATCTGGCAAATATGGTACCCATCCATGCGTGGTAACTGGATATCCAGCAGAATAACTGCCGGCATTTCATCTGCCACTGAAGTCAACGCGCTGAGACCATCTACAGCAGTGATTACTCTAATATGCTCCCGTTGTAGGGTCATTTGGACGATCTTGCGCACTGTGGGACTATCGTCTACAACGAGTACTGTCGGTTCAGCCATTTAGATAAACCTCCTACGTGGCTCTGGTGACTTATACGGACTACCATCATTCTCAGGCCCATTGGCCCCGCCGGGCGCAACACTAAGCGGTGACGAGGGTATACTATCGCGTCCCCGTGACATCTGCGTATTGCGCTGAGCACGATACACCTGGTAATGGTGAATCTCTTGATCGATCTCAGTTAAAAATGCCTTCCAAGCAAAGTTTAGGTTGCGACCAGTATGGGAATTTCCCACCTCGTCCCGCAGCAACTCAGCAAATATCATGCGCAAAAATGCCGCCAGGCCGAGCACCGCTTCCCAATAAAATTCCTCTAATTGCTCTCCCTTGACCAGTTTGTCCAGCGTTAAGATACTACTACAGTCAAGTTTGCCATTGGCAAATTCGGTAGTTTCCAGTATCGGATAGTGCTGCTGCGATAAGAGCTGTAATTGTTGGGCAAAACGGCGTTCCAGGAAACGAACGACCTCTCCGAAAGGCACTTGTCCCCGTCCGCGTAAACTTTTCGCGTATCTTCCATGGTGGACTAGCAAGCCATTGATGCACTCGGAAAGAACCGTGACAAGGCCGAGTAGATGTTGTTCTGGGTTTGAAGATTGCCGTTGTTTGGCTAAGGTTGTTTGACATTTGATAATAATATTAGAGAGGTCTTGCTGCACTTCACCTTCCAGTGCAGTATCCACAACTTCGATGAGGCGCAGTTCCAGCAGACGCATCATAATCCGAGCCACACGCGCTTCTGGCGTCATGAGGGCAAGGGCGATGGCCTGAAGTGGCAATTCACCGTTCGAGAGGCACAAGACTTCAATATTATCCTGGCTTAATCCAAGGCTTCGCACATCATTATTTACCTCTGGCTGCCAACGTGCTACTGTCGTACGCGTCAAATGCGTCTCGCCCATTTCTTCCCACTCGTCAGCCTGCCGCAACGCTTCCAGCAGTACCGAATCAATATCTAACGGCTGGAGTTTATTCTCCATTGGCACCAGATGGCGATGAAAGGCAAAACGCCCATCCACCCAGCGCAGCGCATGGCTAATCGACTGGGTCACAGCGAATTCCAGGCGGTGCTGCATTTCAGCTACACTCATCATATTCCGTTCAACCAGGATAGATAGTGCTGCCTGTATATTTCCACCCGCCATGTCACGTACAGTATTGGCAGTTTGCGGATGAAGCTTATTGATGAGGCAGAGCATAACCAGTAAGTCCGGTTGCGGCAAACCTTCTTCACGCAGCGCGACAATCTGGCCTTTGCGCAGGCTGATCGTCAGTGTTTCAGGTCCCGAGTACACGAAAAGCGTCCCTGTCTTCCCACTCAGTGCGAGCATTTTTAGGATGGATTGAAGACCTAGCGTTTGCAGGTCGCCATCCATAATACGATCTTGCTGCTCCATCGTTCCGTATTGGTCCTTTCTCAGACAAGTCTGCTCGTGTCACTATAACGACCGAAAGACTCGCCAAAAATGCTTTCTAGCGCAGGATTTTGTGCTTCCCACATACTTTATGAAACACGCTCACTGCCCACTATCCACTTCTCACCTGCTCAATGCAGTGAATCATGATTTTCCGCGAAATGAATTGATGAGTTTATCATACCCCATTCACCAGTGTACGTCAAAACGAATTAACGATGTATTAAGAAAAAAGGCGAAACCATTAAATTTGTATTAAATCGTTTGAAATTCCACGTTCCCGTTGAAAACATACCCTATGCCCGGCTCGGTTAATATATAGCGCGGGCGGGATGGCTCCTTCTCTACTTTCAACCGCAATTGTCGTACATAGACACGCAAATAGTCAGCTTCAGCCCCATATTCCGGCCCCCAAACCGCTCGTAATAATGAACGATGCGTCAGCACCTTCCCCGCGTAAAGCATGAGATGCCGCAACAATTCAAATTCGGTCGGCGTTAATTTCACCTCTTGCGTACCTGCTCGTACCTGTCTCCTCACCACATTCATCAGGAGATAGCCATCTTCGCTCCTCAATATATCTGGTTGTAAGAGCGGTTCTCCCCCGTTTTCCGCCGTACTAGCGCGCCGTAAACAGACTCGCACGCGTGCTTGTAATTCATCATTGCTGAACGGCTTTGTCAGGTAGTCGTCGGCACCCAGGTCAAGTGCCTCGACCTTCTGTCTTTCTTCGGTTACAGCAGACAAGACTATAATCGGTATTTGTGTCCAATGACGTAGCTCTTTACACACATCCAGACCACTATATTCCCCAGGCAGATAGAGGTCTAGTAATATGAGGTCAGGCTGGTGAAGCCGCACCAGTTCCAATGCTTGTTTACCATCGCTGGCCGTCAACACCTCGTAACCACTGACAGCAAGATTGCGGCGTAACATCCGTTGAATGGGTGGTTCATCATCAACGACTAGTATGCGTTTGCCCTTCCCTTTCATTGCTGCCCCTCCCTGGTAAGCGCACTATCATCATGAGGACTGATAGCAAGTGCCTCAACAGCAGCGCTCATAGCAGAGATAGCAGTATACTCCGTCGCCTCCTCCTTGGCAATACCAACGGCCCTCACATCTGAGAATGCACTGCTACCGCTATAGGCGTGTAGAGGCAACGTGAAAACAATGCATGAGCCATCCCCATCCAGTGCCGCTTCTACACCAATATGCCCTTGATGGGCCTCAACAATACCACGGCAAATAGCCAACCCTAAACCACTTCCACGGACATTCAAACCATAAAATGTCTTAAAAATACGTTCTCGCTCACTGATCGGCACCGCCTGCCCACGATCGATTATTTTCACGCATAGCGCATGATGAGGGGTGTCTGCAGTCATCTCTACGAGCGTTTCAAACGAGAGGAGAATCTCTTGATCGCTCGCACTGTTGCGAGCGGCAGACTCAAGCAAGTTACAAAATACTCGTTCCAGTTGTACGTGGTCGGCATAGATCAGCGGAAGATTGGGCTGAATTTGTAGCCGAACCGTGCGTTCCAATAAAGTCCGTTCCAGCCGTATCAATGCTCCATGCGCCACCTCAATAATATCGCACCATTCTTTATCCAGCAGCAGTGCCCCCATCTCAATGCGTGACATTTCAACCAGATCATTCACTAAGACGCCGAGGTGATCAGCTTCCACATCAATGTCTTCGAGGATTTCGCGCCGTATTTCCTCGTCCCACTCGACGCCTTCTTGTAGTAGACCAGTCACCGCAGCCTTTATCGTTGTCAATGGGGTGCGCAGATCGTGCGATACCGAGGAAAGAAGGGCAGACTTATTCTTCTCTTCGTGAACCTGCTCGGTAACATCATGAATTTGCAAAACATTCGCTATCGGTACATTTTGCTGGTTGTGTAGTGGATAGCGCGACAGTTGGTAGTGCTGATCTGAAGGCGCACTATCGGGTAAGAGCGATGGGCGCTTGAATGGTCTTTCCTGCTGGGTGCCATTGCGCGTTTCCGCGTGGAACAACGGGTTCCCCTCTCTCTTTGATCGGCCCTGTACGTGCTCAATCGCCAATACACAACGCAAATTCCTGCGGTTGACCAACCCTTGGCTGAAATCTTGCAAATACAAACGGACTTCCCCAGCATTGCGTATGCGCGGCATGAGATATCCGAAAATATCCTCCATTTTACTCTCGGTCGCGGTACTCATGTGCAGCCCACAAAAGATTTCCGCGGCGCGATTCATGAAAACGCACTTGCCATTGAGATCAACCACAAACCAGCCATCTTTAAAATGGTCATGCTCTGCTTGATTAAATTGCGTCAACAACCGCCCTAACTCGCTCAATACCTGGGCGCGAGCCAGGGCTGTTTCAGCGGTCTGGGTCAGCAACGCTACACCATCATCTTGCCAATGCGGTACAGCTTCTCGAAATATACTCGCTATTTCCTCGGCGAAGGACCCCGCAGTTGATGATGGACCGCTATCAACGGCCGGTGTCGGTAGCGCAAAGCTATGGGCGGAGGTAGCTAGGGCAGAAGGGGCAGCGGGAGCAGCGGAGTCCACTTCAGCAGAGAACGCGTCAGCAATCGGGGAAGGTTCTTCCTGTTGCACGGCCTGTAACATTGCCTGTAATTCACGTTCGCCGCGTGTCAATAAATGATCGCTGATAAAATGGAGCATGCTACTAAAGCTCACACCAAATGTCTGTTCTGCCTCCGAGCGCACATGGGCTAGCATCTCCTGCTCATCTTCGTTCTGCTCATAGGTTCGCTCAAGTTGTTCGATAGCGTTTTGAAAACGGCTTCGCTGGTGCGCAGATTCAATCAGTATTCCATTATGAATGGCGATAGTAGCCTGGCTGGCGAAAAGCGACAAGATATCGGCTTTCAAGGGCGTAAATCCACCAGACTCTGACGAGCAGAGCAGTAATGCTCCGTACACGGTTGTTCCCGTCACCAGAGGGTGGCTAAAAATAGAATGTATCCCAAGCTCAGTGGTAAAGAGCCGACTCTGGGGAAACCGCTCATCCGCGAAGATATCATTTGAGACGCAAGGCTGTCGGTGGCGCAGTGTAAAGCCAATGATTGATTGATCACCAAGGATATCTTTTCTGCCTACAATACGCTGCAATAGTGAGGGATTCAGGCCAGATTGGGCCTTCAAACGGATTCCTCCCTGCTCGAACGTCACGATGGCGGAAGCAACATGCAGTGCTTTTGCGACACCTTCTACGATTTGGGTCAGGATCGTGGGGAGATCCATTTTTGAAGTCAAGGCACTGGTAACGTCTTTGAGCGCTTGACGCTGACGGTCTTGTATCTCTGCGCTCCCGCCCATCTGCGCACTTTCGATCGCGGCAGCTAACACATGTACCACGGCTCCGATCAGCCGTTGGAGTGTGCTATCAGCGTAAGCATTGAGAGCTGTGCTACCAAGCTCAAGCACCCCCAACACGCGTTCCCCCACGATCAGAGGAGCAACAACCGTGGCATGAAGTTGATAGCAGCCACTCAGCGCATCGCCACACTGCGCTGGTGTGCCATCAAGTCCTGCAGGGTAATTGCTGACGGACATGACAGGCGCAAGCAATAATTGCTCGACGCGAGACCCTTCTAATGGATGCTGGTGATAGGTGGCATGCCAGAAGCCATCTTCATTATGACAAGCAGTAACGCGCACAGCCTGCCGATCATGGCGCAACAATACAACTCCGAAAACATCAAATGGAATCGCCGGCTCCAATTCGGCAGCCAGCAAAGTATAATCTGGTTTAGCACCACGCACACTAGAGACAATTCGTGCTACGCGCTCAACAATACTGGATTCTTGTACCGTTGGCGTTTGGGTTTTGGCCTCCATCAATTTTCTCTGACCCTCTTGTACCTTCGATGTCTCCATTGCTTGGAAATTATCGCTCATAGAATCTACCTGCAAGTATAACATAGGAAATTTGACAGAACAATACATATGTGTGCTACTTTGCGCGACATGTACATATCAATGTATGCTCATGTATGTATTGAAGTCAAATACGTTGTCCCGCCTGTTTTGCCTCTCGGCTTGAGCGCAAGAAATTTTTCTCAGTGATGAGTATATCATACCTGGGTCGAGTAAGTTCAAGGCACTTTGTCAGTCATTGGTGGCATCAATACAGTCTGGGACGTTCAGCATGCTACTTTAATATGCGCAAAGGGTCATATACTAGAGTACTACTGACAAAGTCAAATAGCACTCTAGAATACAAGAAACCCTTGCGTATAGTATACTAAGTATGGCTTTGTCTTCTCATAGGAAGCGGAGAAAAAGGAAGACCAGGATGAGCGAAAATGTATTACCGCCATTGAAAATATTTCTCCTTGGGCGGTTTCATTTGGAACGAAGGATTGGACTAACTTGGCAGGAAGACACCAATCCCGCCTGGCAACACCGCAATATGCGTATATTGCTAGCCTATTTACTGAGTAGCCCAGGGCGCAGAAGAAGTCGCGACCAAGTGATGGATACGCTCTGGCCCAATCTCGATGTGGAGTATGCAACCAACCGCCTTAATAGCACCGTTCACCAACTGCGTCAATTGCTAGAACCTGCCTTGCACCGACCAGCAAATTCTCACCTTTTGCGTGTAGAGCCAGATATCCTCTTGCTCGCCGACGCGAGCGCTATCTGGGTGGATATCGATGTATTTGGATTGCTCACGACGAAAGCGCACACAAGCGATGATCAATTGTTCGTGGAAAAATTACTTGAAGAGGCAAAAACGCTCTACGCTGGTGATTTTTTGCATGGCGAACGCGCCTCAGAATGGGTGCTAGCTCAACGCGAAGTCTATCAACGCATCTGGATTGGACTACTACTCGAGCTGGCTGACCGCCGTATGACCAGCAACGACCTCTCGTCCGCGTTAGCATCACTTAACCCGATCTTGGCAGCCGAGCCAACCAACGAATCCGCTGTGCGACGTATCATGCTCATACTCACACTCCTCCAACGCAGGACTGAGGCCTTGCAACTATATCACCAACTTGTATCCTTACTCAACAAACAACACGAGGCCACTCCATTAGCCGAAACAACGCTCATATTTGAAGCCGTTCGCAACGGTGATATTACAGACGTGCTAGCACATATGCCATACTCCCCTGAAACTGCTGAACCAATCTCACCGCATAGCGTACTACTCGAAACCTTGTCGCTATCCCCGCAACCTCAAGTCTATATTGGTCGCAGCCATCAAAGTCCCTTCGTTGGACGAGTAGAGGAACTTTCTCTTCTGCGTGACATTCTGCATACAACAGAAAAGAGCGGAAACCATTCAACTATCCCCATTACTAGCAGCACAACGTTACCTTTCAACACAGTCAAACATGCCCCTTTTCTCCTGCTCAAAGGCGAAACTGGTATTGGCAAAACACGACTAGCCGAAGAATTAAGCCGTGAAGCCATACAACATAACTGGTCAGTAGTCTGGAGCCGCTCTTATGAACAAGAACGAGATATTCCTTATCGCCTCTGGACAGAAGTCCTGCGCAAAGCCCTCCTCGTAGGACAGAGTTCTCCCCACGCACCACCTGTCCAACTGCACAATGGCACGTTCAATACGATTTTTGGTAGTGGCACTATCCAGCAACTCAGTACCCTTTTACCTGAGCTACAGCAGCCAACAGGGGCAGTGCCGCGCTCATTGCTCTCAGCCCAGGAGCAATTACAGTTGTGGGAAGCTACGCGCAGTTTCCTGGCGACACTCAGTCGCGACCGCCCCTTGCTCATCGTGCTGGATGATATTCAATGGGCCGACGGCAGCAGTCTTGAGCTTTTGGCGTATTTAACGCGCCGCTTGCATACGCAAACGACACAGCCGCTGTTGTTACTTGCTACGTGTCGCGATACAGAATTGGAGCCCGCCCATCCTCTGCGCTCTCTGCTGATAGACCTGCAAAGAGAGCAAGCGGTCATCATACTCAATGTGCAACCTCTCACTCAGACCCAAATCGGTACGCTCGTCGCGCCCCTACCCGCTCCTATTTTGCAGTACATTCAAGCTCAAGCAGCGGGTAATCCCTTTTTCGCTGAAGAGCTGGCTCGCTCTTCATATTCCACCTCGTCCACTGTGCATGTTCTTGCGCTAGCACAGGAACATGCTCAAACAAATTCCTTGCCTGAAACGATCACAGCAGCCCTGGCACGCCGTATGAGCAACCTCAGCACAGCATGTCAACGACTTCTCGGCAAAGCCGCCGTGCTAGGCGGCTCCTTCGAGCTAACGCTGTTGCAACTGATGGAATATGGCTCCAGCTCCCTTGCTTCCCAGGACTCTGACTCCTTGCTTGATCTCCTTGATGAAGCTCTGCACGCTGGCGTGCTGACCGAAGAGAGCAGCGATCAGCTCATCATCTATCACTTCTGGCACCCCCTGATTGTGAGTCATCTCTACAAACAATTATCCGGCGCAAGACGCGCCCAGCTCCATCGGAGGGCTGCAGAGGTTTTGCAAAACGTGTATCGACAGAGCGTAGCAGAGGTGGCAGCCGCTATCACGCAGCATCTCATCAAAGGGGGAAGTAGCCCACAAAACATAGCCACGTACGCTGAAATTGCTGGCAATCGAGCCTATACGCTCTCCGCGTATCCAGAGGCCGAGCATCACTACCAACTGGCGATTGCACACACCAATGGGACACAAGAGCAACACATAAACGCAACTCATACTGCGACTACGCAAGCAGATGAAATGCACCTGGCCTTTTTATACGAACGGCTTGGCGAATGCCTGATGGTGCGTGGACACTATGGCGATGCCTATCACCATTTTGAGCGCGTCCTGGCTATACGCAGTCGGCAACTCTACTCCTCGCCAACAGAGCAGCAACGCGAAGCCCAAATTTCTGCTCTCCTCTGGTATGAGATGGGGCGCGCCAGTAGTTACTTAAACAATGCTGAACGTGATCGAGAATGCAACCGACGGGGTGAGCAGGTTCTTCTCGAGGCTGGCGTCACCGCGGGCGTAGCCAAGGCCTGTCTGCGCCTACAATTCGCCCACATTTGTCTTGATGAAGGCGATTTCATAGAAGCTCATTGTGCCGCCATGGAAGCCTTGCAACTCTTTGTAGCCACGCTCCAAACGCCAGGAATTCCTCCCCCACAGAGTGAAACCGCTCGCTCGACGCTCACAGTGCGCACTATCGAGGGAGATCAGAGCGAACTGGGAAAAATACATGAGATACTGGGTATGATCGCTGGCTATACCGGGCACATCGCGGAATCGTTGACGCACCTGCACACCGCACTGGACATTTTTGCACAACATAGCAACGTTCGCGCTATGGCTAATGTGTGCAACAACATCGGCACTGCCCATCTTGTCAAAGCCTCGTATGACGCCGCCGAAACCTATTTTCGCCGCTCGCTGAGCCTGGCTGAACGCGTGGGCGATATTCCCCTCGTCTCCACGGCGTGTGTGAATCTGGGAGAGATGTCCGCGAATACAGGCAACTTGCTAGAGGCCGAGCAGTGGTATAGACGCAGCTTACAACTCGCGGAACAGGTCAATATTCGCTACGACATTTCGTATATCAACAACATCCTCGCTACTAACCTGCAAGAACAAGGTGATCTTACCGGAGCGTATCAGGCCGTGCGCCGTGCGCTCATGCTTGGACGCGAAATTCGCAATGCTACCTTGGTCGCGACCGCGCTCATTACCCTGGCCCAACTGCGCATTCTCATCGCCGAAGAGCTGCAAGCTCAGGAAAAAGCGTGGCACCCGCTGATAGGTAATCGCTTGCAGCGCACTCAATATACACTCCTACACGCCCTTGACAATAAAGGGTTAGCAGCCGAAGATATCGCTAAAGGCCGTCTCGCCCAATCTACGCTCTGCCTCATGCAAGGGAATGTGTTGACGGCAGAAGATATCGCCCGACAAACGGTTGAGGTGGCACAGCAACAAGACCATATGTTTTTTTCCCCTCATGCCCAACGCCTCTTGGGTTGTTGCCTCGCCGTAAGCGGTCGCCATAGCGAGGCAGACGAGGCGTTCCAGCAAGCCCTGCACATGAGCCAACAAACAGGCATGCGCCTTGAGCAAGGACGCACTCTCTACAATTATGGTGTCATTATGCTGCAACGCAGTTGCCCACAAGATACGATATTCCAGATCGGTTTAACCTATCTGCAACAAGCACAAGAACTGTTCGCCACCTGCCACGCCGCCATTGACCTCAAAAAAGTCAACTGCATCCTGGCTGAGCCAACCGCCAGACCGTTACCATACGGCATTCATTTGCTCAATGATGCGCTGGTACAACAAGATACTATGCGAGAATAACGACTTCAGTCACTGCATCTTGTTGTCCAGTCTTTAAAAAGAAAATCTCCAACGATTGTCAAAGCGAGAAGCCTACCCCTTCGTATACCCCGTCAATTCCACATAGCCTTCGCCTTCTACCGCTTGTCCCGCGCTCTGTCCCTGGATGCGCACGGCACCTTCCCAGTAATTGTTGCCGGTGGATTGGTATACCGTCAACTCTTGATCTTTTAACTCTGGTGTGAGCGTCAACGATGCCTGTAACTGTGCATCGTGAATGTCAAGTTGCCAGCCTGAAGGATAGGTTGCGCCTGTCACCGGACTGGTCCAGTGATTGAGTACCGCCGCGTGCAAGGCTGTCGCGGGAAGTAGATGATCGGCTGCATCTGGGCCGATATAGCCAACGTAGGTCGAGATGATCTTACCTGTCGCATCCCGAATGAGATACAACATCATCTCCGTATTGTTGTTCAATTGAATACTATACCAATCCCAGCCTCCCCCACCGAGCGAAAGAAAATTTCCCCACTGGTGGTCCATCCAGGCCTCTCCCGTTACCTGTAAGGACTGGGTGTGATCAACCAGTGTGCCTGAAAGAGCCATGCGTGTGCGCGAATAGTAATAGGAGAAACCACCCAGGCCATAAGTAATCAGGCCGTTGCCATTGTGCAGCGTTGGCGGCTTGAGGCCGAGTAAATGAATATGCATGGTATAGTTCGCCATCTCTGCCGAGAGATGATCCTCTCCATTCAGCCCCTGTATCGTCCAATCACCTACCGCGACATTGATGCCCGCCGTCGATGTGCCATTGGGGATAATGGCATTCGGCTCTATCAAACGACGCTGATCAAAGTGGAACTGGCCTCGCGTCACATCGCTGATCGCGAAGTGGGCGGCATAGACCGGCGGCAAGTCGCTGCGCAACGCCTGGAATATTACCAATTCAAAACCATAATGGTGCGCCTTGCCATCAGGAGTCGTAGCATTCATATGACCAGTATAGTACCACCACTCAGTCAGGTCTGTGTGCGCGGCCTCGTCCTGGGGAAAACGCACTGGCGGGAGCACGGTCGAATGTGGCACGGCATTCACCACGGGCAATTGCGCATTAGTCGCGACAATGCCCGGAATGCCACACGAGGACAACACCATGGAAAGCAACACGAGCAACCCTAACAGCATTTTCTTCATCGCTTGCCTCCTAGGCTTGTATCTGTCATGGACGCCGCGGTTCCATTTGTTTCATCAGTTCCGTCAGGTGCCTTAGTTTCTTCAGATGCGTCAGATGCAACAGGTTCTTCTGGTAGCATATATTCCTCCAAGCCCGGGGGATGGCGTTGCACACCAGCAAAGGGCAACCACCAGTTTGCATTGCCAAGCAGACGCATAGTGGCAGGCACCAGCAGACCACGTACCAATGTCGCGTCGATCAAGACGGCCAGAGCCATACCAAGACCAAGTGCCTTGACGAGGATCATATCAGCAGTCGCGAAACAGGAGCTGACGACAATGACGATGATCGCCGCGTTCGTGATAATACCACCGCTTCTCTGCATACCAAGCGCGACCGCCTTTGTGTTATCCCCCGTCTGCCAGTATGCCTCCTGAATACGTGACAGCAAAAACACTTCGTAGTCCATCGAGAGACCAAAGAGCGAACAGAACAGCAGAATTGGCCCCGAAGCCTCGACAAATCCAAGCGGCGTAAAATTGAGTAGTTGATGCAAAAAACCATCCTGAAAAAGCACGACTAATGCCCCATAGCTTGCCAGAATGGACAGCGTATTCATGATAATCGCCTTCAACGGTAAGAGCAGCGAACGGAACAAAAGCAACAGCACAATATACGTCGTAACTGCCACTACCAATATGGCTATAGGAAAATCCGTGTACAGCGACGTAACGTAATCCATGTCTCCCGCGGTACTACCATCGACTAATGTGGTTATACCGCCTCCTGGATTGGTGTTACGAATGGTCTGTACCAGCGCCTGTGAACGCTGATCGAGCATCTCATATTTGCTGATCACCAGCACCGATGTGGTATCCCCCGCCACTGAAGCTTTGACCAGGGCAGAGAGATAGGGGTCGGCAATCAACTGTGGATGGGTATAGAGCAACTCATATTGGGCGAGCGTAAAACGGGGATCGGCACTGACAATACTGTCTACCCGCGCCACACGGGGATCAGCCTCCACACGCTGGATGTAATAATAGAGTTTGCGAATATTATCAGCCGTCATGACATTGCCTTTTGTCTGCACTGCCATCAGAATAGGTGTAGTCTCGCGGTCATTGAACCGTTTGGCTAAAAGATCAAAAGCGGCGCGCGAAGGCACGTTGGGCGGAAGAATTGATGCGTCTGGTGCCGAGAACCGCACGCCCAGAAATGGCAGACCCAGACTGACAAGCACCAGGAAAACAGGTATAAACACGCGCACGGGATAGCGCATCACAATGTGAGAGAGGCGATACCAGAAACCATGATGTTCCTCTTGCATTTGCTCCGGCATACGTCCACTACCATTGCTCGCTACAGTTGTGTTCAATACTACTGCTCGGTTTCTTCGCCACAAACGCGGCAAGCGCACAGGAAATGCATTGATGCGCGTACCGATAATAGCGAGGGCCGCGGGCAACAGTGTCAGCGCGGCAAGCACCGCCAGGAGCACGACCATCACTCCGCCCATACCAACTGAACGCAACATGTTGATGCGGAAGAAAATGAGGCCGATGAGCCCAATGGAGACGGTTAAACCAGAAAAGGCTACTGCACGTCCCGCCGTGGCAATGGAAATAGCTACAGCCTCATCAACACTGCGCCCACGCGCCAACTCCTCGCGGAAACGGCTCACGATAAACAGCGAGTAATCAACGCCCAGACCTAGACCAAACAAGGTGGTGATGTTCAGCACAAAGATGGAGAGTTCTGTGATATGTCCCAAGCCAAAGATCAGTGCCAGCGCGACCGCAACGGCTCCTCCACCTACCAGTGCAGGCAGGATAGCCGCGACCACCGAGCGAAACACCAACAGCAAGGCAATGATGGCAAAGGGAATAGCCAAAAATTCCGCCCGCCGCAGGTCGCTTTCACTGACAGATTGAATATCTTCATAAAAGACCGGCCCACCTCCAATGCTCGTCTTCAAGCCTGGAATTGCTTGTAAGCGCTGTTGCAACTCAGGCAAGAGCTTGACCGCGCTATCTGGGTCGGGCTTGATTAAGACATTGGCGTAAGCCGCGTGACGATCCAACGAAATCTGCCGTGGATTGTCGGTGAAGCTCACAATACCGGAAACCTCCGACCAGCTACGCACACGCGCCAGGGCTGTTTGCGTCTCTTGAACAAACTGTGGACTATCCGCGCTCAGCATATCGCTGGTGAAAATCACCTGTACAATCGTCAGATCGAGATGGAGCTTTTGTGAGAGGAGGTTGATCGCCCGCTCTGATTCGGCGTCGGGGCTGACAAAACCTCCTGGATGTAGTACTTGGCTAGCCTGTGGCGCAAACGGCAATGCGACCGCGATGGCAACCATCCACAAGCCCACAATCAACCAACGATAGCGGGTGGCTATTCTGCCAAGATGGTAGAACATATCTGAGCCTTTCTTTATCACTTACACGCCTATGTATTATTTCGTACCTTGTTTATCTTCAGAGACGCTCACAAATACCCTCCGGGGTAATACCCCACGAATACACTCCGAGGCAATATCACGCAGAACTCTTTCACCTCTTGCTTGCTTCGCGGAACTATGGTATACTTTTCCTAAGTCAAGACAATGTATTCCCTCGTCAGGACTAGCACTCTCATCACACACCTGTGCGTGAACCCAATACTCCTCCCCACCAACATCTATCTCCTTACCAAGGTTAAAGAGAGGTCACATATGTCCCATCCATCACAAAGCCTTCCGCATTCTTCTTTCGCACACCATACCACTCAGATTGGAGCGTCACATATGTCTCATCCATCACAAATGCTCCCGCATTCTTCTTTCGCACACCATACCACTCAGATTGGAGCGTCACATATGTCCCATCCATCACAAATGCTCCTGCATTTCCCTATCGATTGCAATGACCATAAGAATTGGAGTCACATATGTCCCATCCATCACAAAGCATCCTGCATTTCCCTATCGATTGCAATGACTCTAAGAATTGGAGTCACATATGTCCCATCCATCACAAAGCACCAAGCAGGAGAACCCTGCTACAGCAAGGAGCAAAAAGACGTTTGAGAAACCCATGGCCTCTTCTCAACTCCTCTCGACTCAACACCCCAAGTGTTGTATGATGTTGACACCTCTTTTAAGTATAGTAGTCGTCTTCGACAATATGAAGTCAAGAGGCAGTGCTTTGACTAACCCAAAAGGAACCATTAATATGTAGTGACACCCCTCGTGGGTGTCAGGTAATACCCCTCAAAGGAGCACAGTGTTTGTATGGCAAAACGACCACCAGAGAAAAACGAGCAGACCAGAGCCCCAGCGAAGGATGAATCGTTCAGGGTCATCGCGGTCAATCGGCAAGCCTATCATGATTATTATGTCGAGCGCACGCTTGAGGTGGGAATTGCCTTGCTGGGTACAGAGATCAAATCTATTCGTGATGGCAAGGTCAACCTGCGCGGTGCCTATGCCTTGGCGCGCAACGGCGAATTGTGGTTAGAGAATGCCCATATCGCTGTCTATGAGCACGGCAATCGCTATAATCACGAGCCAACGCGCAATCGTAAGTTATTGCTCCACCGCCGCGAAATCGACCAACTGCTCGCGAAAGTCGCGACCAAGGGCTTGACCTTAATTCCACTCAAGCTCTACCTTAAGGGCGGCAAAGCAAAAATAGAACTTGGCCTCTGCCGTGGTAAAAAGCTCTATGATAAACGTGATGCCATCGCGGAACGCGACTCGAAGAGAGATATCGAACGCATCGTGCGCGCAAGATAGTAGTTCACAAAGTGAAAGAGCTCTATGACACAGCAAGAACCACCCAAGTTTGACCTGGACAAACTGCTTGCCGTAGCGAGTAACGCCGGCTATGCTCAACTCATTGGCATGCGCATCGTCACCGCCGAGGCCGGTATCGGCAGGGCCACCATCGCGGTAGATGAACGCCTGCAACATCCCCAGATGATTGTGCATGGCGGCGTCATCTTTACCCTGGCCGACACCGCTATGTCGATGGCAGTGCTTTCGCTCTACCCGCCTGGCACGCGAGTCAGCACCATCGAGGCCAAGATCAACTTTCTTGCCCCCACACGCACAGGCGAATTGCTAGCCGAAGCGACTATCGTCCACCAGGGGCGTTCAACCTCTGTCGTTGAAGCCACAGTCTTTAACCTTGTGGATGGCGAACAAAAGCCAGTGGCTCGCATGCTAGGAACATTCTCCATCGGTCGCCCGAAAACCGAGTAAGCTCTATTCAACAGACACGTTCTGTAGTTCAGTTCAAGAGAAAGCGGATAACATCAACTATGCCCATTCTGCGCTTGCATCATGCACAAATAACTATTCCACGAGGAACAGAAGAACAGGCTCGTCAATTTTACTGCGGCCTACTCGGTCTGCCCGAAATTGAGAAACCCGACTCCTTAAAAGCGCGCGGCGGTTTCTGGCTGCAAGTCGGGCAGCAACAAGTCCATGTTGGGACAGAAGACGGCGTTGATAAGCAAGCCAGCAAAGCGCACCTGGCCTATCAGGTTGACGATGTCCAGACCTGGCGGAACAGCTTAGAGGAGCATGGTTTTGCTATATTGGATGGTATCCCCATACCTGGCTTTGATCGCATCGAGTTCCGTGACCCCTTCGGCAACCGCATAGAATTTATACAGCAATTAGAACAATGAACTTCTATGCTTGCAGCCGTATCTTTTCGTGCTGGAAGAGCGCGAATAGCGAAATAAGGACAACACAAGCGAGGATCACCGTCAAGTAGATCAAGCCATCAAAGCCCCATAGTCGCGCAAACACCCCTCCCACGCCATTCCCTAATAACTGTCCCAGACCTAGAAAAATGGAGTAAAGGCCCATTAACAGACCACGATCTTTGGCCGCCTCCTCGGAGATATCGGCGAGATACGCTAATGCCGCTGGCGCAAAACTACTTTCAGCAAAGATGCCCACCATTAAAAGCGGTATCCAGAGCAACTGCCATGGATTGTTCCCAATGCCCAGATGGTTGATCCCCCCCAAGGCAATACAGGCTATATACACTCCTACCACCGAGGTGAGCATCAATCGCAAACGTGGCACACGACTGAGGAAGAAGGCCCAGAAGAGAAGCGATATCCCAAAAAAGAGCACATATGACCCCAGCACGAGGCTCAGTCGATGCCCCCCACCACTGCCACTCATAATCCCCATCAAGAATTGGTACTTATTGTGGATGGGAACGGAAAGAATAAAGGTGAGCTGTGAACTAAGCCAGATACCCGCCAACGAACTAATACATAGCCACGCCGGTATAAAGATAAACAAGCGCGGTGTGCGAATAATGCGCCAATAGCGTTTCCCTATGGTGCGCAAATTTCCTCGTTCAATGATTTGCAACGTTTTGGGAGCAAGGATCATACAAAGAATTACGAGCAGATAGAAGGAGGCAAGCAAAGCGAAGGTCAAATGCCCAAAACGATCCCACAGTATACCACCCAGAATCACTCCCACGGCTATGCCGCCGCTCGTTGCCAACTCAAAGAAACTCATCACGCGCATACGCTTCGAGGAGTCTTCAGCGGTGTAATCTGCCAGATAGCCCAGCACGACGGGCACTTGCATAGAGGAGGAAACTCCCGCCAACACCTGTAAGCTCATCAGGTAATAAAAGGGGTGATGTACTGGCGTGAAGACAATCAGCAGCACGTCCACCAGTCCTACCAGCGGCCCAAAGATCAGGAAATAACGACGCCCCCAACGATCACTTAGCGCACCCATAAAAGGAGCCAGTGAAAGCTCAGTGACATAAAAAGCCACTGCCAGCAAGCCAACCTGGAGACTGGTAATTAAGTGACCAGCATAGGTGGAAAGTTGTGCAAGAAAGAGTCCCAGCACGACGGTAGCCGCCCCGCCGCTTGCGCGTAAGATAAATGTACCGATAAGCAGGGGCGTTACCGACCTACGTAACATGTCACAGCCTCTCTTTCTTTACATGCTGCGACTTCAATCGCTTTCGTAGTGTTATCAGCGCAATGAGGCAGCCTATTAAGATCAACACAACTGCCAATATTAACAACAGAAGTATAATGAGTCGTGTATTTACAATGTCGGCACCACTCAGTACTAATACGCTCAAAACAGTCATTTTTCGTTTCCCCCCATTGCTCAATCGCTCTTTTTCTCAGGCTTCTTCTTTATTGTATTACCTACATCATACTCTGACGGTATTAGAAAGGCTAGAGTAACGAAGCCTTTTCCCTTGGGCATATCACCATCACTTCAACCGCCTACTTCTCCAATACAGAAAAAGTATCTAGAAAAAGTACTGAGAAAAATTTTTTCTTGTCTACTTCTGCTATAGTTATATGACAGTCCTTGTATATTGAATGAATTAATGCTATAGTTGTGGCATGAGAACTCAGCAACTCATATCAGTGAAAAGAAAACTGAAATGGCCATTCAACAGGCATCAATTGCTCTCGCAAGGAAACCTCTTGGATACACCATCCTCGTGGTTGAGAATGACGCAGGTATCGGTGCTTTCCTTCAACTTGCCATCAACCAGGAAACACCCTATTTTGCCAGTGTTGTCACCACGAGCCAGCAGGTATTTGCAATTGTCCAACAGGTCAAGCCATGTCTCTTTTTGATCGATTACAGAATGTATCCAACCACTGGTATTGACCTCTACGATCAACTCCACGCCATCATCGGACTCGAAAAGATTCCCGCCATCATCACTACTACAGACTTTGATAGACATCACCTTGAAATTGAGCAACGGCATCTTCTCAGCCTGAGTAAACCATTTGACCTCGATATACTACTCGCAACCATCGAACATCTGCTTTCTTGATAGATCACCTTTTTAAAGCGAGCTTTAGCACAACTGGGCTTTGATGAAGCTTGATCCGCTCTCTTCTTCCCAGCAAATGTGCCTTCATCAAGTACGATCACTGCGAATCTGGGAAAAGACGAGTGTACCGACCAATTGACCATCGGGAGCGATACGATCGTCACGCAAGAGGCCTTCTAACACGAAGCCAAGCCGCCGTGCAACAGCAGCACTGCGTTCGTTGCGTTCATCACAGCGTATCTCGACGCGGTTAGCAGTGAGATGGTCAAAGGCATAGTTAGTCAAAAGCTGTGCAGCCTCGGTCATATATCCGTGACCAGCGGCAGAGGGACGTAGCCAGTAGCCGATTTCAAAGTATGTAAAATTCAAATCTCTTGGATGCAGTCCACTACCACCAATAAAACGCTGCGAAGCAATTTCCCAGATGCCCACGATCATATCTTCACGCAGCAGCCACCTGGCCTCCTGCTGTTTAATCCAATCGCGACTCTCTTCAACAGTTTGGTGAGTATCCGCGAATGGCAGCCAGGGACGAATATAGTCGCGTGCTTCCTCTATGGCCCCCCTGAGGGCTTCCGCGTCACTCACACGGTATGACCGTACAGAAATCCGTTCGCTGTGTAGCTCTTCAAACAAAGGAATAAGCGTGCGATACTTGTTGGTACTCAAGGTTTTATCTCCTCTAAAACGCGTCTAATATTTGTGTGCTTAGTTCTGTACCTGACCGCAATTCCTTCTCGTAGGTATTGTACTGGCGGGTGATGTGCATGCCGCCACGCTCATAAAGCCGCGTGGCTCCAGTCAGATTTTGTGCATCGACATCCAGGCCGACCGTGTATATGCCACGGCGATAGCATTCTCCAAAGCAATGCTGTAAGAGGGCCATACCCAGACCTCTGCGACGCCACAGACGCCGTACCGCTAGATCATCCACCCAGGCCATACTGGCACTTTTCCTATCGCAGAGTAAGATACCCGCGATCTCGCCGCCTTCACAGGCCAGAAACCAGAGCGATGGGTCAAAGTCCGTGCGCATCTCCAGGCGGTTTTTCCACCACGAGAAATTCCCTGGTATGTGTCCCCAGTGGTCCATAAACGCTTCGTCAATCGCGTCGAAGGTAGCAGGCGTATCTTTCCCTGACACGAAGGTACGCACAACAATACCTTCAGGCCACTGGGGCTCTTGTGGCGGTTCCACCATCGTAATTTCCATCTCCCAGGAGCTACGCACCGGTAGCAAACCCGACTCCTCAATTCTTTGCTGCCCAAGTTCATCGTGACTGGAAATCACGCTATTGAATGTTACCCGTACTCCAGGAGCAGCCATAGCCACATGCTGCCGCGCTCTCTCCTCTGCCAAAGCCAGTAGAGTGAGGAATATTCCGTATGCGCATAGGCTGGCAAGACAATAGGACGCGTGTAAAGACGAGCATGCTGATTATTCCAGATCGCCGCAAAGCCCACAACCTGCCCTGTCGGCGCAAAGACTATCCAGCTATCTTGTGCGATAACAAAATCGGAGGAGAGCCAACCACTGCGCAAATCATCTATCGTATAGGATTCATCAGTTTTGCCGTACAGCGCGATATCAACGGCCATGTTCAGCGCAAATACCGCCTCTACATCTTCCATACTTGCTGGCCGACAGGTAAAACCTTCAGGGAGTGTATATGTCAATGTCATAGCTTTTCCCTTCCTTCCCTCTTCTCTATGTGTAAGCATTCAGGTTTCTGTGCATCCTCACTGCCTCATACAGTTCGCAACGTATTGTGTGTGACTGACGAGATTTACAACTGAAGGCTGCAAATCTCATCAGTCACACCTGTAATCACCCGGATGGATGCGATACGTCACGACCGGACAGGTTGCCTATCCGGCATATCAGTGCTTGGTTGCACAATGGCAGTACGCAACTCTTTTTCGTAGATGTCGTACTGGCGAGCGATGTAGATGCCTGTTCGACCTCTACGCTGTTGTGACAGGCCGATCAATTCCTGGGCGTTCACGACCAGGTCTATCTTGAGCGTTTCGGGTTGATTGCTCGCGATGGACGATTCCTCGGCGGTAATCATCATGCGCCAGAAATGGCGAACTAATTCGTACCCTTCATTTTCAAGCAGTGACTTGGCCATCTCGTTGGACGCATTGACCGCGCAATGGAGCGTGACACGCACGCCTGAACGAGCTTTTGCCACCTGCTGCCGCGCTCGCATCTCTGCCAGGCGTAGCAAGAAGGTGCCAATACCGCGCCCACGATAGGCCGGGTGTACACGCACACGCATCTCGATCTGGGCATAGTCGCTACTCCATACATCCGCGTAGCCAACATATTGTCCCTTGTGAGTGACTATCACCCAAGCATCAGCGTCCATAGTGAAGCCAGATCTATGCCAGTCCGCGAGAATATCCTCCTCCGTATAGTCCGACACGCCATCCTCGGCAATATCTTCAGCGATAAGCAATTTGGTTACCTCTCCCAGGTCATTCAGCTTAGGAGCACGGGCCAAAAGATTGTGTAGAAGTATAGCCATGCTGAATATCTCCATTCTGTCGAAGGAGTTCAACGATGTAGACTATCAAACTACCAGACTTCCCACTCAACGCTGAGAAAGGAAAAAGTTGTTTTGGTTTACACCGTTATTGCTTGCGTGCTTCGTTCTATCCCCGCACGCAATTCCTTCTGATAGGTATCGTGTTGTAAAGCGATGTGCATACCAGCCCGCTCATAGAGCCGTGTTGCACCAGTTAAATTCTGTGAATCAACGCCTAAGCCGATTTTATAAATGCCACGCTGGTAAAATTCACCCAATGCGTGTTGTAGTAAGGCCATGCCAAGGCCCTTGCGACGCCATGGGCGCAAGACCGCCAGTTGCCCAACCCAACCCATCTCTAAACTCTCTTCATAGCGGCAAAGAATGCCACCCGCTAGCGTATCTCCCACAAAAGCCAAGACCCACAAGCTGGGATCAAAGCTGGCATTGAAGTGCCAATGTTTCCACTGCTCGAACGATTCGGGCATATGGCCCCAGTGATCCTTGAAAGCCTCCTCCACCATCTCAAAGACAGTACGTTCCTCCTTGCCAACGGCGAGCGTACGAACGGTATTCCCTTCCGGCCGCTGTGGAGTCGCAGGAGCTTTTTCCAGGTCAATCTGCATGCGCCAATGGCTCCGGCTCAATGTATAACCCGTGTCCTTCAGCGCGTCTACTAGCGATGTGTCGTTATGGCTAAACCAGTGGTTCAGCGTTACACGCGCTCCTGGTGCGGCCTCGACGATGTGTTGCCGCGCTCTCGTCTCCGTCAGCTTAAGCAGGTATTCCTCAATACCCTGGTGGCGGAAATCTGGATGGACGCGCACCATCGCATATATTTTTACATGTTCGTTATGATCTGTATCCGCCACGCCGACAAGCTGGCCCGTTGGAGAGAATACACACCAGGCATCGGTGGCAAGATTGAAGCTTGGCTCTTGCCAGACGAGACGGAACTCTTCCAATGTATGGTCCGGTATGCCATCATCCGCCATATCACAGGCGTGTACCACCTCGTAAGCCGCTTCCGCATCGTCCAGCGTTGGGATGTGTATGGTAAACCCGTTGGGAAGTCTATCTGTAGTTATCATCGCTCTTTGTTATCCTTTCTGACCCAGAGCAGGAGAGAGGATATTGCTCAACTTTCTCTTCTCTCCCGCATTTGAACATATATCTACTACGGTTAACCGTTACGCTTCAATTTGCCAGTTTTCTTGGCATAACGCTCAGCGATGCCGAAAATGTAGATGCCGAGCGGAATGCTGACCACTCCGGTCAATATCAAAGGCCAGGTATAGCTCCAGATTTCTGGCGACCAGATCGGCTGGTTATTTTGCAGGCCAGCACGCAGGCCATCCAGCACATAGGTAGCTGGCGAGATCCGTGCCAATGGCTGCATCCACAACGGCAAGACCGTGATGGGATAATAGACGCCGGAAATCAGCAAGAGTATAGCCCGCACGATGAAGGACATCTGCATCCCCTTCTCCGTGTAGAGCAAAGGTAGCACCGCCGCACCAATACCAAAGCCAATGAACGAGATGCTACCGATCAGCATCATGAACACAGCGGTCAGGTAATTGGCATGACTCAAATCGATATGGAAGAAAAAGCCCACCACGACCAATTGGATGAGAGTGAAAAGCAATCCATGCACTACCGCGTACCAACAACTGCCAATCAAGTGCGTGAAACGCGAGATGGGAGCCATGAATGTATATTCAATGGTGCCTTCCCAACGCTCCATGTTGATGATATCGGTCACACCGTCAAAGGTAACGCTCAGGTATGACCAGACCGAGGTACCGATCAGCAAGTACATGATGAAAAAGTCTGCATTAACCTTGGTATTGGTCACTGCCCCCGCGGCAGCACCAATGTAGGTCACTGACATCGCGTTGACGATCAAGTAAACAAGCCAGACCAGTTCCCAGGCCCAGTAGCGTTTGGTTATATTCCAGTTGCGTTCAAAAAAAGCGTAACTCGCCCGTGCTTGATGCATCATTGAAGACATTGTTGTGTTACTCCTTATTCTTCGTCGTCTTCTCGCTGTGCCTCAAACGCCTCGAAGGCCTTTTCAAAGCTCCCGTAACGCAGAATATCTGCTTCGGTGATCAAATGAGAAGCGGTATAGTGCATGAAGACCTCATGCATGGTGACAGGCTCTACCCGCCCCATCAGTTCCGCCACGGTTCGTTTAAGCTCCATGGCATCTCCCAGTGCGACAATACGTCCCTGATCTATGATAGCCACACGATCACATAAAGCCTCGGCCTCATCCATATCGTGTGTTGTCAGTAAAATGGTTGCGTCATGGTCATCGCGTAGCTCGCGCACAAACGTCTGCACGTCGATCTTTGAGCGCGGGTCTAGTCCCGTCGTTGGCTCATCTAGCAGCAGAACGATGGGGGCCGTGAGGAAAGCGCGGGCAATGGCTACCTTCTGTTGCATTCCGCGCGACATGTTTTCTAACGGTGCCCCGATACGATCGGGCTTGATACCCAGGCGACCAAGGATACTGCGTATCTTGGCGCGGGCCTCCGCCGTTGGCATGTTATAAAGTCGCGCCGCGTAGATGAGATTTTCCATCGGCGAAAGCTTCTTGAAAAACGAGGCTTCGACGCTGACGCGGTTGATCAGCCGCTGTACCGTGCGCTCATCTTTCTCGACATCGTAGCCAAAGATGGTGATCGTGCCAGTATCAGGAATGAGCAAGGTCGAAAGCATGCGGATCAAGGTCGATTTGCCAGAGCCATTCGAGCCAAGGATGCCGACTATCTCACGTCGCTTGATCGTGATCGAGACATTATCGACGGCTCGCACCTCGCGCTTCTCTTCCTTCTGACCCTCTTGCTTCTTGCGCCAGCGCAGCAATGGCCGTGATTTCTTGAATACCTTGCTTACGCCATCAATGACGACAGCGTCTTTGGTGAGGTCTAGAACAATATCGTCCGCTGGTTGTATATCTACATGAATAGCCACTTGTCAGCTTTCCTTCCGTTAAACAGTCTAGGAGCACAATTCTCATATAGCTCTTAGCGTAATGTTGATCCCTGGTCAGTACATTGATCATCAGAACAGGCTTTGTCCTGTCCTTCTGGACAAGAATTTTGATGCGCATAAGTGACTTTCTCATTACATATTCCACCCCTGAACATCAACTATGGTCATTTTTCATCTATGAGAACAATAAGTCAGGATTCGCTCGCTTTTTGGGTCAATCTCTCACGATCTCCTCCTCATGTGAGCTACGCGGTTCTGTGGTGCTCTATTGATCTTCATTTGAAATGCCGCCTTCGGCGGCGGGGAAGAGAGGAGGACTAGGGCGCAGCCCTAGAACCCAGTCAAGGGGCGCGGCCCCTTGCATCCCCACTTTTCAGGTGAAGGTCAACAAAGCACTAGAAACAATGTATGAGTTAAAATAGACGACAAAAAACCGTGGGACTGAATTTTTCTGCCAGTGCCCACGGTCGAAGGTTTCTCTTTTTGTTACCTACTCATGGAGTAGGTGGAGATCCCAGAGGAATGGGCACACTGCACCCCTTGATGCCAAAGGTCACGGGAGAATCGAGCACGCCGATGCCACCCATGTAACCAAGCACAGTGAGGCTGATGGACATAGCATGGCCGTGACATGCTGCTGTAATTTCGCGCAGCCGGGTCATGCAGAACAGTTGGTTTCGAGTTGCCATGCTCGCCATCTCCTTCCATGAGATTTTTGAAGTAATGCTATTACCTGCCAAAGAGGCCAGGTTGAAGAAAAAATGTAGATGGGATTGTTCCCACTGCAACGAGTATACGGGATGAACTTCCTTCTTGTCAAGGGCATTTCGAGCACTTAACAAGGATTTAACCTGTGTACATTAAGATTGTCGCGAGATCAATTCCCATGAAACTATTTCTCTATCAATAATAGACGAAGCTGTTGCGAGATTTTCGTATACCGGTTTTGTTACATATGCTATTAAGAAGCGGTATTACTTCGCTATTACCAATTCCTCCAGGCGACCTTGCTGCACTGCCTGTACGACGCTGATATGGCGTTTCATCGCCTTTTCTTCGGTCAGACTGATAAACTCGCATAGGGTCATACGTACCATCGTTAGATACTCGTTTTGCTGTGGAAAGACGGCGGTAACGTAGCCACGTCCAATATGCTTGTCATTGTATGTGGCAACCACGTAACGTTTGCCATCTGGATCAATGACGGTGTGACGGACAACATCTAAGAGCTGTGGATGCATAGGCAAAGCATTAGGAATTTCAATAGCACGCGCTTGCGATGGTTGTGGTGCATTCGTAGCAGTGGATGGCAGTGATTCACTGGGTACAGCGTCATTTTTCAACATGATGTTGTTCTCCTGGGACTACTTAATTTATGGGTTATTACAAGCCTGGCATCACGAAGAATCCCATGGATTCCTGAAAATGCCGTGCCAAAAAGTCTACCTGTAGTGTACGTGAGTATGGTCAATCCGTCAAATGGAATCGCTACAAGTCCCGATCTCGATAAAAGTCACGTTTGACTCGCCTTTTTGCCCTCACACGAGCCAGAGAGCCCCAGATACGGGATGGTAAGACCCACAAAACATGGGGATGCCGCAGCATATAGAGAAAGAGCCGAGGTTGCAAGCGCCTCCAGAGGCCGCGTAACTCGAGAATCTCGCCAGAACGGCTCGGATGGTTAGGGCTTTCAGGATCGGCCCAAACCTCGCGCACATAGATATCGCCAAAACGTTCGAAGGTTTCAGCCTCCTCTGGTGCAGCGCGAGACAGCAGGCCAACATACTCATATGGCGTTTGGGACTGTAGTATTTCGATACCAGCCCAATTTGCCAGCAGACAGACTCTGCCATAAAGTTGAGCGGACAAGCGTTGATTACGGAACAGGCGACGCCACCAGATACCAAAGAAAATCAAGCCAAACAGGATGAGCAGAACGACACCGCCCGTTGCTATAGTAACCTGCTGCCGCAATTGAGCTGCCTCCTGGGCAGGAGTTTGTATGGTAATGGTGCCACCGGTACTTGACGAATCTTTGCTGCTCACGTCGCGATTTTTGGTCTTCGTATTCGTGACATTGTTGCCATTGGGATTGGTTGTTACACCACTGGAGGTAAATTGACCGGGTGCGGGCCGATTGAATGTAGAGAAACCAGCAGACGGCTCAAAATTGATCCACCCATAGCCAGCAAAGTAAATCTGCGTCCAACTATGTGCATTGGTACCGTAAATGACCTGATCGTGGTTCTTCGCATCTGGCTGACCACTGGTGTAACCAGCTACGACACGCGACGGAATGCCCAGCAAACGAGCCATCACGGACATGGAAGTAGAGAAGTAATTACAAAAGCCTTTATTTCCGCTATTGAAGAGGAACCAGGAGACAGCCTCTTGGTTTGCCGGTAGGTGTATATCTACGCTATAGGTAAAGTTGTTACGTAGATAGGATTCTAAGGCCACCACCTTATCAAACATCGTTGGCGCACCTGCAGTGATCCGTTCGGCCAGGGCTTTAATATTGGGGTCAAGTCCTTTGGGCAACTGTAGGTAGCTATTCAAGACATCGGGATTATAGTACGTTAAAGGGTACTCTCCGTCATAGCTCGGCGCGAAGCGCGGCGAATCGGCTGGCATTGGTATGGTACGCAAGGCACCCATATCCGCCGACGAGACAAAAGAGGTCACGGAATAGTGTTCGCCCGCCACCAACTTGCCATTTTTTGCCAGCACAGCCACTATTGAGTTATCGGCTTTGCTTCCCAGGACAATCGAGGGCTGATTAACCGCTCCCACCTGTGATGCTCCTAGCAGGTAAGGATATTGCTCCCCCGGTGGATTGACCACATTGATTTGCTGCTGAATGGAATGGACAACCGAAGATTCACTCGGTATCAACGCATTGGCATCAAAAGGCAAATCAGCCGTGGAACTCTCGGACCAGCCACGTCCATCGTACGTGTTATAGCTCAATGACTCAAGATACTGACTTGGGTCATCGCTTTTGAGGGTAAAGACGACTTCGTTATTCAGATTCGGGTTGCCGCCCAGCACAAGCGTATCTCTAAAATTACCATGATTCGCCAGGTTCTCACCGCCGCTCAGCGAGATCACGCGGTTCCACGTATCCTGCAACTGCGTCCAAGGGTTTGCATCCGCGTTCCAGATTTGGGAAGCTACATTATTGGTATAGCCCCACGGCAAAAACCAGGAGAAGAGCAAGATACCGATAGAAATGAGCGAACCAGCCTGCATGACATCCCAGCCCAGATCATCGGCAAAACGCAGACCTTGCTTGCGCCAACGCTTGATTGACTCGTACAAGTTGAAGCGCAGCAGCAAAAGTAAGGAGGAAATGAGGAAAACGACCAGGTAAACGATGTAACCTGGATCGATATTACTCAAGTTGATCAGCAACACGACTGCATTGGCAACTATGATCAGCCAGGGACTACGCGTCCGGTAGAGCAGCCAGGCACTCGTATAAGCTAGCACAAAACCCAGCGCGGTAATAAAGAAGAGAAAAATAGAATCGTCTTCTCCGGTACCACCTGCCGCCACTGCCGCAAACCATTGATGCATCCCATTCGCGAGCTGCGCGACATGACCACCATCATAGGCACCCGCAGTTTGCCAAAATGCCAGCAACAAGCCAAAAAGCACCGCGACACTATGCGTCACAATACGTGGGAAACGCCGCTGTTTCGCGGCAATCAGGCCAATAATTAGCCCTACGAATGTCGTTAAGGTGAGGATGTTGAGATGATCTACCCAGTCCACCGCCTGAACGCTCCAAATGGTACTGTATACCACAGAGGCGAGCAGGAAGAGCGAAAACCAGCCCTCTTCTAAGCCGATATGTATTCTTAGGAACGGCTTGCGTGACTGCGAGTTCTTATTATTACCTGAGCCATCATTGTCTGAACGAGGTTCGGCGATAATTTTCGTTAATCGTTCAATTGCGGTTCCTCGCACGGTCTCTTGCATCGCCATTACCTCCGTCGCGCAAAACGTGCATCGCTACTACTCTCTAGTGCTTGCACCAGGGAGTCGCCACGCTTCACACGCGCTATTGGAATACCAGCACCCTCTAACAGAGCCAATGAATCTTCATCAGCAGGGCTATTTTCAAAAGAAGCTGCGTTCAGCCCCACCACTGCCACCTGCACCCCACGCCGTTGTAAATGACGCACCCCTTCATGCCAATCGCGCGAGTTAGACGGTGTAATCACCACCGCGAGCGAGTTTCTGCCAAAATGGAGGGCATCCAGGGCCAAAGCCTCTTTCAAATCAGGGCCAGGGCCAGCCGTCACCACTGCCAGCAACTCAAGGACGCGCTCAACTTGTCGATCGCCACGGTCAAGTGACAGGATTTCGCGCTGCTGGGCATTCACAATCATGCCCACGGACAAATCTTGACGCAGCATGTATATGGCAATGGTCGCGGCGAGGGTAACACCGTACTCTTCCGTGGAGTGTTCACCTTCGCCTGCCTGCACCTCCTCGTTCAAATCGAGAAAGATCCAGGCGTCCACAGCCGGGTCAAGGTCAAATTCCTTTACCATCAACTTACTATAATGCGCACTGGAACGCCAGTGGATGCGGCTGAGGGCATCACCTGGAAGATAATCGCGAATGGTGGTCGCGTTGGTAGTCGTTTGCAGGGCACGGCGCGAACTACGCCCTCTTCCCGGCAGTCCACCAGTGAACAAAGCAAAGGCAGTGATGGGCAAAACTTGTGGCAACACGAGCAGTTCGTGGGCAGGGGTTAAAGATATGCGACGACGGAATAGGCCAAAGGGATCGCCACTGGTAGCAGTGACTGGCCCTAGTTGAAAGTGACCACGCTTCTTACAGACGGTACGCGCTTTCCACATCGCTCGCTTGCGTCCACCCATGCTGGCGACATAACCGGCACGATGACCGGGCAGTGTTGAACCATCGGCAATTTGCACCCAGATTTTAGGCAAGACGCTGGTATTATCCAGCATCAAACGCTCTTCAAAGGTCTCGCCTACCTGTACACGCCCAGTGGAGGTGTCGCGGTGAAAGGTCAATTTGCGCAAGCTGTAGCGTGCCCACAACCACGACAGCACAAACAAGGTGAGCAGCACATAGGTGAGCTTATACAGTATTGACCAGCCGCTACTGATTGAAAAAAAGAGCAGCAGCGAAATCAGTAAAATTGCTTGCCAGGGTCGCATAACTAGCGCCCCTTTCCACCGGTGACCCAGGCCCCAGGCACAGGGACACTTTGCAGTATCTCATCCAGAATGGCTGTCGATGTGATAGAGCGTACACGGGCGGCTGGCGTCACAATGAGTCGGTGTGCCAGGGTGGGCCGTGCCAGCAATTTCACATAATCGGGTATGACGCTGTCATGACCACGCATTGCGGACAACGCTTGCGCGGCACGGAACAATGCTAACGAGCCACGCGGACTTGCTCCCAGGTAGATATTTGGATGGTTACGCGTCGCATTGGCGATAGCCACAATATATTCACGTATCAAAGGGTCAACATAGATATTACGTACCTGCTGCTGAATAATGACCAACTCTTCCGCCGTCATAATCTGCTCCAGGTCGTCAAGGGGATGGTGATGCTGGTGGCTACCGAGAATATTCATCTCATCGCTTGCTTTAGGATAACCGATGCTGATATTCATCATAAAGCGGTCAAGCTGCGCCTCTGGCAGTGGGAATGTGCCTTCATATTCAATAGGGTTCTGCGTTGCCATGACCATAAAAGGCTTTGGTAAGGGATAAGATACACCATCAACGGTGACTTGCGCCTCTTCCATTGCCTCGAGCAAGGCAGATTGTGTTTTGGGGGTAGCACGGTTAATTTCATCTGCGAGCACGATCTGGGCCATAACGGGGCCAGCACGGAACTCAAAATTGCTCGTTTTCTGATTATAGATGGAGGTTCCTGTCACATCACTGGGCAGGAGGTCGGGGGTAAATTGGATACGTTTAAATGTACAACCGATAGAGCGTGCGATAGCCTTGGTCAGCACTGTTTTGCCCACGCCTGGCACATCTTCAATCAAGACATGTCCATGACAAATAACGGCGATCAAGCTGAAAGCTACCGCTTCACCTTTGCCAACGATAACTTTTTCGACATTCCCAACGACGCGTTGGACCTTAGTAGCCAAGTCTTGAGTTGACTGCATGCATTTCTCCCCAATTCGTTTTGAGGCCTTACTACTTATTACATTGTAAACACTGATAGTGTATCACGTTCACATTAAAGTACAAGGGCCAATTCCCAAAAATAGGTAGTGTTAAAGTTGTAATAATTACTACGTCATCACAAGCCATTTTGTTACGCTATTAACAGCAGTATATCTCTTTTCGCTGAAACATTACTGAATTTTGCAATTGCTCTTGAAAATGCATACAATGGAACGAGAAAAACACACCGACCCCTACAGGAATTTAACGCTAGAAGGTGATAGAGATGAAAGCAGTACAATTTGCAAATTATGGCGATCCGGACGTGTTACACGTGCAGGATGTTCCTGACCCAATGCCGGATGCCAACGATGTCCTGGTGCAAGTGAAAACGACCACCGTCAATCGGCTCGATCTTTTTCAGCGCGATGGCAGTCGTCCGGTTGGCAAATTGCCCTTTACCCCTGGCATAGAGGCGGCAGGCGTCGTAGTCAGCGATGCCAATGGCTTTCAGGCGGGAGATCGAGTCATGACTACCCGTGCCATCGGTGCGAAAGGTGGGGGTGGCTATGCCAGCAAGATAGCCGTAGCTGCCGACGAGCTTATCCGTATCCCCGACAATGTGACCTTTGAAGAGGCTGTCGCGGCAGGGTTAACCGCCTCAACCGCTTATGGCGCTCTATTTGACCTTGGTCACTTAAAAGCTGGTGAGCGTGTCCTTATCTGGGCTGGTTCAAGCGGTGTAGGCACAATGGCGATACAATTGGCCAAACACGCGGGAGCCTCGGTCATTACAACAGCAGGGAGCAGCGCGAAAGCCGAAGAGTTGCGCCGCCTGGGTGCCGATTTGGTCATCAACCACCGCGAAGAAAACGTTGGGCAGGTGGTACAGCAAGCTCATGGCGGAGTGCATCTGGTGATCGAACTCGTCAGCGCAACCCTGCAATCAAGTATAGAGGCCTGTGTCAACGATGGGCGTATCGTCCTGGTTGGCAACCTGGGTGGTCAAAAAGCGACCATCGATACCCAGCAGACCCGCCTCAAACGGCTACAGATCATCGGCGGAGGAATACTGCACACTAGCACCGCCAATGAGCAAAGCATGCTGCAAATGATCGCGGAAAAAGCCATTCACCCCATCATTTACCGCACTCTGCCCATTGAACAAGCCGCCCAGGCCCATCGCTTACTCGCCTCCGGCGAACCTATGGGCAAGATTGTCATGACACATTCGTAAGCAAAGGGAATGATCAGTGATGACGCCGCCTAAAACCAGCATTGTCGTGCTTGTTTCAGCCAATACCGAGTGGCAGGTCGTGCGCAACTACTATGCCGACAACGAAGCGCATCCATCGCCGCTCGGAGAATGGTTCGTGGTTGAGACACTAGTTGCTGAGCAACGAGTAGCGGTGCTCTTCTTCCATGGCGGCTGGGGCAAAATTGCTGCTGCCGCCTCGACCCAATACGTCATTGATCACTGTGAACCCGACCTTCTCGTTAACCTCGGCACCTGCGGCGGCTTCGCGGGAGAGATCGAGAAAGGCACCATTATCCTCGCCGAACGCACCATCGTCTACGACATCATCGAGCAGATGACTGGTGCCGCCGAGGCCATCGCTCGCTACTCCACCCTGCATGATCTCTCCTGGCTGGGCGACGATTACCCTCGCAAAGTCTTACGTACCCTGCTGGTATCAGGAGACCGCGACCTTGTCGTGGAAGAAATCCCCCACCTTATTGCAACCTATGGCGCCATCGCGGGCGATTGGGAATCGGGTGCCATCGCCTTTGTCGCCACCCGCAACAACACACGTTGCCTCATCTTACGCGGCGTCACCGACCTCGTCGGCGGCAACGGCGGTGAAGCCTACAACGGCAACCTCCACATCTTTATCCAAGGCACCACCACCGTAATGCAACAATTGCTAAAAGAATTGCCAGCATGGATAGCTTGCCATATGGGAGCTATCGTATGAACACAACTCAGGGTTTCTCAAAAGTCTTTTTGCCGCCTGCTGCACGCGTGTCTCCTGCCTGAGACGTTGTGTTGGATGGGACATTTGTGACCCCCAATTCTCAATAGTATGGCAGCCGATAGGAAAATGCATGGGATTTGGTGATGGATGAGACATTTGTGACCTCCAATTCTCAGTGGTATGGTGTCCGATGGGAAAATGCATGGGATTTGGTGATGGATGAGACATTTGTGACTCTAATTCTCAGAGGTACTGTGTCCGAAAGAATAATGTAGGAGGCTTTGGGATGGATGGGACATTTGTGACCCCCAATTTTTAGTGATATTGCGTACGATAGGAAAATGCAGGAGAGGTTGTGATGGATGGGACATTTGGGACTCTATAGTGCTCTGTCAATTTTCGATTGAGGGGTAGAGAGGGAGCCCCACCACCCCGGACAGGCACAAGGCTCAATACGTCTCACTTAAGGGCCTTCCAAGGCTTACGAATGGTCTGTAGGGGCCGCTTCAGCGCGCTCATTGCCGATGTATCGGCCCGTCCCGTTTGCCGATAAATCGGCGGTGGCGGCGATAAATCGCGCCCTACGGTTGCTTGCTACATCCTTATGGGAGGTGTATTGGATTCACACATCGGAGTGTGATGACGGTGCGAGTTCTGACAAAGGGGACCTTGTCTTGACTTACCTAGAGTATACCATAGTTTTGCGAAGTAAGCAAGCAAGAGGTGAAAGAGTTCGACTGAGGAATGACAGAGTTTTCCTGCTTGGTGCAATTTGTGTGAAGATGCCCTGGAAGAATTGCTTGCGTGGATAGTGCTTTGTCAAACTACACTTGAAGGGTAGAGACGTTGCCCCGCCACCTCGGACAGGCACAAGGCCCCAGCCACAACCCCACGCCCACCCACTATCCCTACATATTGTGTGGCCCCCTCAATTGAAGGTTGACAGAGCAATAGGTTGCAATATGAGAATTATGATGTGAACACAACTGCCCCTACCTTGCACAAGCACCCATTCTCGTCTATACTAAAGCTGCACCACTGGCAATTCCACTTTCTTTCGAGAAGACAGCGAGCGTGAGGTAACAGTACATGGTTTTAGGTGGAGACCCCTACATTGGCAAAGAAATTGGCGGCGCGTATCGCATCACTGAACGCATCAATTGTGGCGCGTACGGTTGCGTCTACCAGGCCCAACATATCTTCTTTGAAGAAGACCCTGTCGTGGCCATTAAACTCTTGCAGGGATTAGTGGTATCCGACGAAGACCGCCAGCACTTTATCCAGGAAGCGCGCTTGCTCAGAAAGCTCAAACATCCGCATATCTTGCCTATTCTCAACGTGGCTATCCAAGACAACGTCCCCTACATCGTTATGGAGTACGCCAGAGGTGGCTCTTTGAAAGACCGTCTACGAGCACAAAAAGGTCAACCGTTGCCACAAGCAGAAGCTCTTACCATCCTGCAACAAATTGGCGACGCCCTGCACTATGCCCACCAGCAACATGTCGTGCATCGCGACCTCAAGCCCGACAACATCCTTTTCAACGCCAACGGCGACGCCCTACTCGCCGATTTTGGCATTGCGACCATCCTCTCCTCCGGCACCAAGGATATGGGACGCGGTGGCACACCCGCCTATATGGCACCCGAACAATTTCAGGGCAAGGTCAGCCCCAAAAGCGACCAGTACGCCCTTGGTTGTATCGCCTACGAACTACTCACCGGACGACATCCCTTCGATATCAAAGGCGTCGAATTCGAAGCCCTCTGGTACCAACACACCAAAGTCGAGCCTGACTCACCCCAAAAATACAATCCTCACCTGAGCGAGGCCATGGGCCACGCCATTCTCACGGCTCTCGCCAAGGATCGTACCAACCGTTACTCGGATATTCCTTTGTTCATAGAGGCAGTCTCCACGAAGAAGACTGCGGAACAATGGCTCAAAGAGGGCATTGTACTTGGCAATTCAGGACGATTCGAGGAAGAACTCCTGGCATATGAAGCGGCCCTTCGCCTCAACCCCAATTATGCCGATGCCTACCACAACAAAGGCACCACACTTGCAAATCTAGGGCGATACCAGGAAGCTCTCCAAGCACTTGAAACAGCCATTCGCCTCAATCCCAACTATGCAAATGCCTACTTCAACAAAGGAGTCGCACTTGGAAGTCTAGGGCGATACCAGGAAGCTCTCCAAGCCTATGAAACAGCCATTCGCCTCAATCCCACCTATACAAATGCCTACAACAAAAAGGGTGTTGCACTTGCAAATCTAGAAAGATACCAAGATGCTCTCCAGGCATGTGAAGTAGCCATTCGTCTCAATCCCAACGATGCGGTTGCCTACTACGGCAAGAGTCTTGCTCTCGAAAAGCTGAGGAAGAAAGCCGAGGCTCGACAGGCACTGCAAAAAGCGAAAGAACTTGGATACAAGGGATAGTTTGATTAGGCAAGGTTCAATACGGACGAATGATGCTTGACAATTTGACCAGTCACACCATGTCATTCTGAGCGAAGCGAAAGGTCTGTCGCGATCGGCCGGGAGATTCTTCCCCTTCGTTTCACTCAGGGCTTCGGCTACTTTCGCACAGAATGACACGGCTGAACCTTACCTTACGTCTCTTGTGAGCAACTATTCTCTCCACTACCCAGAAACGTCGCTACGTTAAGACTTCTCTGGAAGGCGGGTAAGGACTTGTGTGAGCAGTGTTTCTAAATGGTCGAATCGTGATGTGTATTTAACAAGTTCCTCTTTGATAACACTCACGTCTCCTTTGAGTGTGCTAATATCCTCTTTAATGGTTTTGATATCTTGCCCTTGTGACCCGACAACGCCCAGCAAAATGGTTATTTCATGGTATGTATCAGTTGTGTTTTGTGCTTGCTGTAACATCAGCCTGTTTATGGCGTTGAGAAAATCTAAACGTGAAACGGAGGTTTGTTCCAATGCGGCTATACGCTCTTCGTAAGTAGACATGTTGTCTTTCCTTTCCTCCCCAATACTAGTACAATAATAACACAAATAGCCGTGTTCTCCAACAGGGAAAAGGTACTTTATGGTAGAGCAAAAGTTTGATGCGATCATCGTTGGGGCGGGTCCTGCGGGGAGCAGTGCCGCATTGGCATTGGCACGGGCGGGGTTGCAGGTGGCACTGATTGAGCGTGGCGAATATGCAGGGGCAAAGAATGTCTCAGGGGCCGCACTGTACGCGCCGAATTTGTTGGCTGGCTTGTTGCCGAACTACTGGGAAGAGGCTCCTGTTGAACGCTATTTGACGCGCCGTGCCGTGACCTTCCTGGCGGCGGAAGCGTCTATCGCCATGGATTTTCGCAGCAACCACTTCGCGCAACCACCCTACAATGGCTTCACGGTGTTACGACCCAAATTTGATCGCTGGCTCGCTGGCAAGGCCGAGGAAGCGGGTGCGTTGCTGATCACTTCTACAGTAGTGGATGATTTTATTTATGAGCAAGGGAAAATCTGTGGCGTAATGTGTCGGCGCGAGCAGGGAGAGCTCTACGCGCCAGTAGTAATCGCTGCCGATGGGGCGAACTCTTTTCTTGCCAAGAAGGCTGGGTTGCAGCACGAATTTCGCGCCGATGAAATGACATTGGGTGTGAAAGAGGTGTTACGCCTCGATGCCCATACCATCGAGGAACGCTTCAATCTGCATGGCGACGAGGGCATGACCAACGAGTATGTCGGATTTGCCACGGGCGAGGTCAAAGGGGGCGGCTTCCTCTATACCAATCGCGACACCCTTTCTATCGGGGTGGTGACGCAAATTGCCTCGCTCGTCGCGCAGAGGGTCAAGCCCTATGAACTGCTCGATCAGTTCAAACATCATCCAGCTATTGCCCCGCTGGTGCGTGACGCTGTCACGCTGGAATATTCGGCGCATATGATCCCTGAAGGTGGCTGGGCGATGTTGCCACAGCTTTCAAAAGGCGGCCTGTTAGTGGTGGGTGACGCGGCAGGTTTTGTCTTCGCGGCAGGGCTATTCTTAGAGGGCATGAATTTCGCCATTGCCTCGGGTTTGGCAGCCGCCGAAACGATTAAGCTGGCCCATGCCGAGCAGGATTTCTCGGCGTTGAGCCTGTCGCGCTATCGCAAGCGACTGGAAGATAGTTTTGTGTTGCAAGACCTGAAGAAGTTTCGCCGTACCCCCGATTTTGTCAATAACGAACGTTTGCAAAATCTCTATCCCGAATTGTTCTGTGCGGCGGCAGAAAATATCTTCCGTTCCGATGGTCAGCCGCGCCACAAGATTGGGCGCATTATGTACGATACATTACGGGGGAAAGTACCGCTACGCACGCTGCTCAGCGATGGCTGGCAAGCAGCGCGAGCATTATTCTTTTAGGCAAGGTTCAAATGCACGTGACCGTTTCTCTCACAAGAACGGTTCAGCCCGGACAGGCTGAGCGCAACGAAGCATCTCGTGGGGCACGGAGATTCTTCGCTGCGCTCAGAATGACAAGGCTACACTCAGGCTGAGCGCAACAAAGCATCTCGTGGGGCACGGAGATTCTTCGCTGCGCTCAGAATGACAAGGCTACGCTCAGGGGTGACACGGTGTGACTGGCCAAACGGTCAAGCATCATTCGTCCATAGTGAACCTGCCTTAGCAGGGTGTGATAAAGTCAAGGTAAGGAGCAATGCATCATGCAACCAATTGAGGAGCGTTTGGAGCTTGTACGCTTCAAAGTCGATAAGACTGCCCATATTCGCGTCAATACAGAAACCTGTCTGGGCTGTGATACCACGCCTTGTGTGTATGTCTGTCCGGCTGGTCTGTTTGAACTGCTGGGCGGTGAGATGCATTTTTCTTACGAGCACTGCCTGGAATGCGGCACCTGTTACGTGGCCTGCGAACGCAAAGCTATCGAGTGGGAATATCCAAGGGGCGGCTGGGGCGTGAGTTTTCGGGCTTCATGAAGATATACTGCCTATGGCGAAAGGATGCTTGAAAATGTCAGAATTATCTAACCAAAACTATCTACTCACCAACCAGTATAATAATGCGCAGAAACTTGAGGCGCGTATTCAGCTCCACCGAATTTTTAGTACCAATCACTATAGCTGGTTTCGTTGGCTCTTCGATCATTTTGCGTTGCCACCACAAAGCTCGCTACTTGAGCTGGGCTGCGGCCCCGGCTATCTATGGAGCAAGAATGCCGAGCGTATTCCTGAACAATGGCAGATCACGCTCTCCGATTTCTCGTCTGGCATGCTGCAAGAGGCGCAGCAAAATTTGCAGGAAATACGGGGTATGCAGAGACCTTTCACGTTCCAGCAAGTTGATGCGCAAGCTATCCCATTTGCAAATGAGAGCTTTGATGCTGTGATCGCTAACCATATGCTCTATCATGTCAGGTCAGCGGCATAGCCTATGAAATATTTTCCGTTCACAGTATTGGTGATAGTGTAGACACCGCCAAAGCGTTTGCGCTCTTTGTATTCGTTGATGATTTCTTTTCTTCTGTTCATTTTGTATATGCACCTTTTATTTTATATGCACCCTTTTTGTACAGGAAAAGCATACTGTACTTTGAGGAGAAACACAACTTTGTGAAGCATAAAATGGTTCTTGCGCAGGTCGCTGAGAAAAGTACCGTTGATGCAACGATAGCGTCGGAGTGGATGTGGTAAACTGGGAAAAGACCTGAACCTGCTACACATTGTTTTACCATAGGCGAGATGTATTCGCGCACGGGTGAGTACCCTGTTCATAGCAACTAATTGAATGGGACGGTAGCTAAGCAAAAAGAGAAGACGTTGTGCGCCATTGATCTTGGATTTTACAGCAGAGAGAGGAGCAAGCAATGAGCAACGAACTCGCTGCGTTCAACTCCACGTCTCTGCTGTCATCATCTGTGCGTGGATCATCCAATGCGCGTTATCTTTCCTCTCACTCTATTGCTTATGCGCTAGAACGCCTGGCATTGATTGAACCTGAGATTGTTGCTGGTGTGCCATGTACCATGCAGGCATATGCCTTTGCATATTTGGATCGCTATCGAGGGAATGTCCCGTTGCTGGAACGTGAGAGGGACTTTCTCATTGCCGCTCTGGTGCAATCCTGGCAACAGGGGCAACTCGGACAGGTCGTGCAATTGCTCGATGGGCTGCTGTACCTGGTTGGCCGTTTGGAGAAGCAAGATGAGGCGGAGCAGCTTCTGCTCTGGGGAATTGAAGCCAGCACGCATACCCACGATCAGCAGCAGCAGGCCTATTTTCTCAATCGTATGGCAGGGTTGTGTCTTAGCCGTGGAGACTATGAGCAGGCGCAGCAAGTTTGGAAAAAGAGCCTGAAGATCGCCAATAGCTGTGGTAAGATGAACTGGTCTTTCTGGGACCCGTTCGCTACCTTCGTCTCGATTACGGACTTGCTGGGAAGCTATGAAGCAGCAGATCAATTTGTAGCAATGCTTTTATCCGCCAGCGAACGGTGTGATGCCGAGAGCCTTGCCGTGGCTCTCCTAGCACGCGGATTTCATGCACGCCTACATGGTGCCACTGATGTCGCGTATGCCGATCTCACCACTATTCTCCAACTCCTTCCTGTGTCAGCTTCTAGCTGTGCCTCAAGTGCCTACAAACAACTTTTCAGCATGCAAGTCCAGGTGGAACTGGCACGCGTCCAGGGAGAGTATGCTCGCTCACAAGAGTATGTAGCAGCGACGCTCTCGCTGGCCCAGGCATGTTGCGACCCATACACAGTAGCGGCCATGTTGTATGATCAGGCACTCTTTGCCTACTGGCAGAACATGTTCGATGATGCCTCTACGTTCCTCCTGCGGCTACTCGAACTTTCAAGGCAGCGAGAAGTCTTCTACTACGCGGGAGCCGGAAGCCAATTGCTCAAACACCTTGCCTCGGTTTCGCAAAAGCAAAAGCTCATCGCTGCGAGTATCACTCCAACGGTCGCGCAAGGGAGCAATACTCAGCACGAGGTGTTGAGCAAACGAGAACTGGCTGTTCTCCAACTTGTAGCTGAGGGACTCTCGAATCGAGAGATTGCTGAGCACCTGGTGATTACCTTGAGCACCGTGAAGAAACACCTGGAGCATATCCATAGCAAACTCAATGCGTCCAGTCGCACACACGCCGTCGCGCAAGCCAGAGCATTACGCATACTCCCCTGAGAAAAAAAGATCGTAACCCCGCACTTTCCGCGAAAATACGTCCTTTGACGAATGACAGCCCACCTTGCGCCCTGTTATGCTAAACATACGCCGAGCCAGGTATTGGAGAGCAATGCCTGTTCCTGCATAATGCGGGAATTGAAGGAAGGCCGTTTGTATTCAAAAGGAGGGTGCCATATGAGGCGATCAGTATTGCAGGGAATGACCGGATTCGGCAAATTACTTGCTCGCCGCGAACAGTATTTTGCCCTATGTTGTCTCTTGCTGCTCCTGGCTGCATGCTCCACTCCATCACCCGTCCCTGCAAGTGCCGCGACCCCGCCAACTCCCAAAGCAACATCTAGCCCCACACCTGCTTTTCCAACCAACTCAACCCCGCTGATAACTTACAAAGGGCAGAGCAACAACGTCACCGCTCTAAGCTGGTCGCCCGACGGCAAGCGTATCGCTACATCCAGCGATGATGGCTCTGTGCATGTCTGGGATGCGAAGAGCGGGAACACGCTCTGGCAGGCCGACATTGAGCGTTACGCCTTCGTAGTAGCCTGGTCGCACGATGGGAAGAAGATAGCAGGTGCGGGATTTAGCGGTTCAATCACTATCCTGGATGCGGCTACTGGACACAAGCTAGCCCAGTACCATGGTGGCTCTAGTTTCACTCTGGGGCTCGCATGGTCGCCTGATAACACGCTTCTGGCTGCTGGCAACGACGATGGTACGGTGGCTATCTTGGATGCAGCAACGGGAAAGCAAGTGCTACTCTACAAAGGACATACAGACTCAGTAGCGCAGGTAACGTGGTCGCCCGACAGCAAGCGTATCGCCTCAGCTAGCTACGACAAAACGGTACAGGTGTGGGATGCCAGAACCGGAAAAAAGCTACTAACCTACAATGGTCAAGGAGGGCCAGTATGGTCGTTAGCATGGTCGCCCGATGGCAAATACATCGCCTCTGGTACGGGAGCGCAGGGGCATCATAGCCCCGATCCTACCAACAATTCGGTCAAGGTCTGGGATGCGACCACCGGTGAGACAATTGTTACCTACAAAGGGCATGGAGATGGCAATGCGGTGTTCTCGGTGTCATGGTCGCCCGATAGTAAACGCATTGCCTCTGGTGGCGCAGACAAGATCGCACGCGTCTGGGACCCTATAACTGGCAAAACCCTCCTACAATATACAGGCCATAGCGATCTAGTCCTGGCAATAGCCTGGTCGCCCGATGGCAAGTATATCGCCTCGTCCAGTGCAGATTACACAGCGCAAATCTGGCAGACTCAGACGTGAGGTCACACTTGCAGGCAACGATGAACAGGAAGGAGTACTGTCTATGCTCAAGGCTAACACCCGGCGCGGATTAGTCTGCCTCCTTTTGCTATTCATCGTTAACCTGGGAGCATGTAGCACCGCCAACATGGGGAAAAGCGTTGCGGTAAGGACAGCGATAACATCACCTGTCGTTTTTATGCCTCAGGCAATGCCATTTCCTAATGCAGCGCAACTCAATGCCTATCTTACACATCTGACGCAAACCGGAGTATTGAGCGGCTCGGTGCTGGTGGCAGAGCATGGCATGCTATTTAGTCAAGGCTATGGCATGGCGGACAAAGATGCGCGTATTCCCAATACGCCACAGACACGTTTTCGCATTGGGTCGCTGACCAAGCAATTTACCGCTATGGCGATCCTCATCTTGCAGCAGAGTGGGAAGCTGCATGTGCAAGATCACCTCTGTCAGTACATTGCGGATTGTCCCGCGGCCTGGCAACCCATTACGCTTGTTCACCTGTTGACGCATAGCTCTGGTATTCCAGACTACACAAACTTCTCCGATTTTGTGGCAATATGGACGCAGCCAACAACTCCTGAACAGCTCATCACCCGCTTCAAAAACCAGCCCTTGGATTTTCCGCCCGGCTCGCGCTTCCAGTATAGTAATTCTGGCTACGTCTTGTTGGGTTACATTATCGAGCGTGTCAGTGGAGAGCCGTATGCCACGTTTTTACAACAATATATCTTTACTCCCCTCAAACTGAACAATACTGGCTATGATAGCACCTATCCCGCGCTGCCACAGCATGCCACGGGCTATTATGCAGGTTATGTCAAGCCAGACGCCTACGATATGTCGGTACTGTATGCCGCGGGGGCTTTGTATTCTACAGTGCAAGATTTGTATGTGTGGGATCAGGCTCTCACACATGATACATTGATCTCGCAACAAGCACTGGATGCAATGCTCACTGTCCATATCCCATGCCCTCGCTCCGGCCCTGGTGGCTGTTTACTGCCCACCGATCAGGGATATGGCTATGGTTTATTCATTGCCTCCGAGCCAGAGGGCAAGCTTATCTACCATGTCGGTCATATTGATGGCTATTTCGCATACGACGGTTTCTATCCACACAGCGATCTCACTGTGGTGGTACTGAGTAATCTGGAAACAACCAACGTATTGAAGATAGGTAGGACGCTGGCGGCTATGGTTTATTTATAAGTAAGGGAAAAATATTCCATGCACTCTTGACTTTTGACGTCTGTTGACTAAATATCTGACCAGAATATTTTTTTTAGAGGACAACCCTTGACAAGGTGAGGTGGTTCACATCCTGGCAGAACAGCTTGGCTGCGAACTAGTGACGTTTCCTGGCCATCACGGTTCGTATGAGGATATGCCACAGGAATGGGCTACCACCCTGCGCAGGGTATTGCACCAAGCAGAAGCCTAATTGGGTGAAGCAGCCAGTGGGCTGTCAAGGCTCAATTGATGGGTGAGGCCGGACGCCCACAAGGGGCGTCCCTACATATTAGGATGCCCCCACCACCCCTTCACATGAAAATTGACAATCCACTAGTCCAACAGGTGGCAATAAAACGGAAACGAGATTTCTTATTTCTTTATCTCTTCTTCACAGTAACATTGACTGCACCTGTGGGGCGCAGTGCCAGGTGATGAACGGGGTCTGGCACGATGGATTGACCGGGGAGTAGGGAAAAGCTGACGCGCTGGGCAATGGTGGCAAGCAAAAGCTGACCTTCCATCATCGAGAAGTGCAGACCAATGCAGATGCGTGGGCCCGCGCCAAAAGGCAGGAAAGCATAACGCGGCAGCTGCTTCTCCCGTTCAGGGGTGAAGCGTTCGGGCGCGAACTTTTCTGGTTCTGGGAAGAACTCCTCGCGACGATGCAAGGTATAGGGAGCAAGCAGTACAACCCAGCCTTTGGGGACGCGGTAGCCGTCGATCTCGACATCGCGTAAGGCTCGTCGCGAGAAAGCGTAGGCCGGTGGATAGAGCCGCAGCGCTTCCTTGAAGACTTGCAAGCAATAGGGCAAACGCGGCAGGTCGGCATAGGTGGGAGTACGACCTTGCAAGACGCTATCAACTTCCTCTTGCACCTTCTGATAAGCCTCAGGCTGCTGGCAGAGCAAGTACCACGTCCAGCTCAGGGCGGTAGCAGTTGTTTCATGTCCCGCGCCAAAGAGCGTCAGGCACTCAGCCATGACTTGCTCGTCGCTCATGGGCTTGCCATCCTCGTCCCTGGCTTGGAGCAAGATGGAGAGGAAGTCATTGCGCTCGACCGGATTGTTGCGCCGCTCGTCGATGAAAACTTGAATACGATTGCGCAGGATCGCTATGGCTTTATGGGTGCGCCGATTGCGCGGCAAAGGCCAATTGTATGGTGGCGGCAAAAGCACCGAAAGTGAATGCGAGACATACTCTATGGCGACAGCCATCGCCGCACCGAGTTCGTCGGCTTCGGTGAAAACGTCAGCATCAAAGAGGGCTTTGCCGATAATACTCATGGTAAGATTGGTCATCTGCTGATTGACGTCAATGGTGCTGCCATCGGCCCAGAGTTGCTGAATTTGCTCGCTATACTGGCCCATGATGTCGGCATAGCTGGCAATGTGGCGCGGCTGAAAAGAGGGGGCCATGAGCTTGCGCTGGTGACGATGGAAATCGCCCTCGCTCGTGAAGACGCCATCGCCCAGGGCAGGGCGAAAGGTATTGTGAATCGCCACACCTTTGTCGAAGTCATAGGCGTGTTCGACCAGAATGCTTTGCACATGCTCTGGCTTGTTGAACAGGATACCCGGAAAAGGTCCAAAATGCATACCGCAGACATCGTCTTCGCGTGCCATGCGCTGCAACAGCCCCAGACGATCATTGCTGAAATCCGGTAAATTCCCGATTAGTGGGCGACCGCTAACGAAACGAAATGTTTTTGGGTGCTCTATACTTGTCTCAACTTGAGTTGCCATAGTAGCAATTTGCTCCTGTTTACATCTTTGTTTCACTTCATTTGACGTGCCGCCTTCGGCGGCAGAGGAGAGGGAGAGAACTAGGGCGCGGCCCTAATTACCTGCCCCCCAGGCAGGGTGCCAGTCAAGGGGCGCGGCCCCTTGCATCCCCATAGGCGTCAAGCTAAGGACAGAGGCAACGGCAATGAATCGGCCTTGGGAGGGGATGTATTGGCAGCCATATTACCTGTCCCTCAGACAGGGTGCCACCCACGGGCGACCACAAGGGTCCCCACGCCACTCCACGCCACTCCCGCCCCTACGAGAGACGAGAGGCCGCCTCTTCCCATCTTAACTTGACGCTTATGGGGCGCGGCCCCTTGCATCCCCACTCGTCATATGAAGTGAAACAGGGTACTATGCCTGCCTGATAAAATTATAGCATGTAATGGCTGAGTAATGCTCGCTCTAAAGAGGTTGTGATACAATAGCGGCTATGCAAATATGTGTATGTGTAAAACAGACGCCTGATAGCAGCTCGGTCTATATTGATCCAATCAGTGGACAAGTTGATGTCGAGCGTTTTGTACAGATATTGAATCCAGCCGATGCTTGCGCCGTTGAGGCCGCGGTACGCTTGAAAGAGCAGCTTGGCGGCTACATAGAGGTGATTACCGTCGGACCTGTCGATGCTGAAGGAGCACTCAAGGCTGCTCTGGCTCTCGGAGCGGATAAGGCTACGCGCTTATGGCATCCACAGGCTAGTGAGTGGGGACCATTCACGGTTTCCACGGTATTAGCAGCCTATATTCAGCAGCAATTACCGCAATCCGAGATCATTCTGTGTGGTGACACTGCGAGCGATTGGTCCTCTGGCATCGTTGGCCCGGCTCTGGCGGAAAAGCTGCATCTTCCTCAAGTAACCAGCGCCTCACACCTGGAAATCCTTCCAGCCAACAAAGAGGACGGTGAGCTCACCCTGCTAGTGACACGCAAACTTGAGCGAGGCTATCGCGACCGTCTGGCAGCGCAATTACCGCTCCTTATTACCGTCACTAGCGATCTGAACGAGCCACGCTACCCAACTCTGCCAGCGCATATCGCGGCCTTGCGTGCCACTATCTCCGTCGTGAGTTCACTCCCCACCCAGGAGGAAGAAGAAGAAACAGTCCTTCTGGAAATGCATACCCCTAGACCGCGAGCCCGGCATATAGCAGCCCCCGATAGCCATCATTCAGCCTTCGACCGAATCGGCGAAATCATTACCGGTGGCGCGACAGGTCGCCAAACCCGCCTTGTCGATGGCACAGATGAAGAGTTGGCTCAGGGGTTGGTAAACTTCTTACGCGAGAAGGGGTTTCTCACTAAAGACGTGTTTTGAAAAGCGATTGAGAAATATCAACCGATTACATCAATATAACTCTATTTCTTAACCTTCTCTCAATAGGCCTCTCACATCATAACCGTTACAATGAGCTTGTGAGGGCAGTCTCCTCGCACCTTATGTAAAACTCGACCTCAGTCTATCATAGCTTTCTTATCTGATGATGACCCCGGCACCTAAGAGTATGATCGGTTATTGATATTTATGAAGGAAAAATAGTATGAAAAACATTCTCAAATGGAAACTCATTCTCCCTCTTTTGCCACTGGTCATGATGGTCAGTGCCATCTTCGGCCCAATGACCGGAAACTTTGTGAGTGTCTATGCAACAGGCACCGCTGGTACGCAGGATCAAACTCTCGCAAAGAGTATCCTCAGCAATCGCCAGATTGTACTGGCAAAAAGCCATGTGGGAGGTCTGACAGACGGGGTATACTGTACCGGGAAGGTGGACCATGCCACGGCATACTGTAATATCCTCGAGCTGGCCAACGGTCAAAAGGCAGCTCGGTCGAGCTATTTTGACCCATCAGTAGGCCATTCAGGTCCCGGAGGGTTCACCTCGGTCCAACCACTCTTGCTACAGATTATGCTTGCAGTAGCTGACGCCGGGCACCAGGTTGGCGTGAGAGAAATAGCTGGTGGTGTTCACAATGCTCACCCTACTCATTACACTGGGCACGCCGTCGACTTCATTACGTTTAATGGTCAAATGATGACGGGGCGGAACCAGCCCTCAATCCAGTTCATCCAGTTCATTCTCCCCCTTTTGCCCGCGGGTTCGGGCATCGGGCAGAGTCAGTGCGGGCCAACGCCGCCACAACTTGCGCAATCGTTAAAGGCGCACCACATTCTCACCTTTCCCGATAGCTGTGGCCATGTCCATATCCAGGTACCCTGACACTATGGAAAGGGAGTCACAAAGGATATTTGTCAGTCAGACAGATATCCCTTTCCTATGCGCGGCTATCTAGCGAGAAGAGGGCTGGGAAAAAGCGCAGACGCTTTGGAGTGTGCATAGGCACGAGGGATTGAGGCCGCTTTCGTATAACGCGCTGCCGGGGTACAACTGACCAACGTCCCCTGTCAGGTATTTTCAGGCGAAGCTGCATGTGTTCGCGCCAGAAGCGAGCTGGGGCGAACAGAGGATCGATCTGCACCGCCTGTGTGTAGGCGTCATACGCCTCTCTTTCGCAAGCAATCTCGCGGAGAATGTTTCCCTTGCCAAAATAAGCCTCGGCGTTAAATGGGTCCAATTGCAGGGCTTGCTTGTATGCGACCAGAGCCTCATAGTAGTTCTCGAGGTCATAATAGACATGTCCCATGTCCACGTATACCGGCGTAAGTGGATTTAGCTCAATTGCTCGCTCATAGGCTGCGATAGCTTCCAGGGGACGGTTGAAGCGATGCAAGACGAACCCCAGCTTCTGGTAGATTTCAGCATTGCTGGGGTCAATGGACAGAGCATCCTGATAAGCAACCACTGCCTCAGCATAGCATTGCATGCTATAAAGCACCTCCGCCTGACATATGCGAGACTGCACATCAGTAGGTTGAAGCTTGATGGCTTGCCCAAATGCGACCAGAGCTTCTTCGTAACGGTCAAGAAACGCGAGGACTTTGCCGCGATTGTAGTGAAAAGTTGCCTGATTGTACTCGCGATAGGTGGCCTCCTCGTAGGCCATCAGAGCCAATTCATACCGCTGCAGCCTGTACAGGCAGTTTCCAGCACCGTTATAGACGTTAGCATCTTGAGGATCAAGGCGTATGGCTATCTGAAAGGCAACTAAAGCTTCCTCATAGTGTTCCAAACCCGTGAGCGCGAGACCCCGGTTATAGTGAAAAATGGCTTGCTGGGGCTCGAGCCGAATAGCCTTCTGAAAAGCAAGGCTTGCCTGCTCATAGCGGCCAAGCCGATACAACACATTTCCCTTGTAATTTACAGGATAGGTATTAGCAGCATCGAGCTGAATAGCCTGCTCATAGGCCATCAGAGCCTCTTCGAAGTATTCCAGGTGAAAAAGTGTATCGCCCATACGGATATAGACCACACTTGTGGCAGTACCATGTTGTATGTAACGAACGAAGGCAGTCAAAGCTTCCGCGTACGATTTACATTCGTAGCAGGCATTGGCAAACCCCAACCACTGTTCGGGAGTCTCATACTCTTCTCCAGAGTTCTGCGTAGCGGTGGAAGCCGCGCAGAACTCTCTGATCATGGGATTGTCTGTCGAATGCTCCATGCACGTATCTTTCGTCCAAAACGGAGATTGATTTCAAATATATTGATTACTATCTATATATTACCCGCGAAGAAGACTCATCGGCAAGAGAAAGCTAATTTTAAGGGGTTGTTTTGGCTTCTGGTTTTTCCGTTACATATTACAATTTTGCTACGCTGTCCCACGCGCTCACCTGATCAAGCGACATTATCTCTTCTCCAGTGAGCTTAAGCGCGACCGCAGCGAGCAGTTCATGTACTTGTTCGACAGAGGTCGCGCTGGCAATTGGTGCGGTAATACCGGGCCGAGCCAGAATCCAAGCCAATGCCACCTGCGAAAGTGTTGCGTTATGAGCTTTCGCCACGTGTTCAAGCTGATCGAGCACGCGGAAGCCCTTTTCAGTCATATAGCGTTCCTGGACACCCTTTGCACGAGGGCTCGACGGCAAATCCTTACCTGAGCGATACTTCCCCGTGAGAAAACCACTGGCCAATGATGAATACGTAATCACACCCAGCCCATGCTCGCGACACATTGGTTCCAGCTCGCGCTCGTAGACCTCGCGGTTGACAAGATTGTATGGTGGCTGCACGCACTCATAGTGGGCGTAGTCATGCCGAGTGCTGATCTGTAGGGCCTGGCAAAGACGATCGGCACTATAGTTAGAGGCACCTATAGAGCGAACTTTCCCTTGACGCACCAGGTCATTGAAAGCGGCTAACGTCTCCTCGAGTGGGGTTTCTTGATCGTCGCGATGAGAAAGATATACATCAATGTAGTCGGTCTGCAAGCGTTGCAACGAGGCCTCTACCTCTTCCATAATATATGATCGCGCCAGCCCTTTCGCAGTAGGCGCAGTACCCATCTGACTACCAACCTTCGTTACTATAATCACGCGATTACGGTTGCCACGTGTACGCATCCAGCGACCGAGAATCGACTCGGATTCGCCGCCGATGTGCCCTGGCACCCAGGTTGAATACACATCAGCAGTATCAATAAAGTTGCCCCCATCCTCGAAATATGCGTCCAGCACCGCGAATGAAGTCTCCTCGTCGATGGTCCATCCAAAAACATTGCCGCCCAGGCACAATGCCGATACGTCCAATCCCGTTCGGCCAAGCTTCCGTTTTAACACAACAAACCCTTTCTTTATTAATAAATAAGCTTACTGCTACTAATACGTTCGTTCAGCGTGAGAAGATACGGCACGTGCCATCATGCGCGCATTGTGAAGGGGTGTATGAAAAAGTTGTAGGCAAGCAAGCAAAAAGGTGGTATCCTCATCTGTCAGTAAAAAGTCCAAAACTGAGAGGATCCCTACCAATGGAAACGAACGAAAAGCTGAAAATAGCCCTACTGCAAGAGACGGAACAAGAGATGCTCAAGATGATCGAGCACGTAGAGACAATACAAGAAGGAGATCTGCAGACGCTGGAACAAAGCGTATT